>CADBLW010000069.1 GCA_902795625.1 uncultured Lachnospiraceae bacterium
AAATGCGGTTTACGACGATGACATGACCAACGCCCGCTACCTCTACGGCGGCGATTTCGGCGATCAGCCGAACGACGGAAACTTCTGTTGTGACGGTCTTACGTATCCCGACCGTACACCGCATACAGGCCTGATGGAGCTGAAACAGTGCTACCGTCCTCTTGCCGTTACGGCGGGAGAGGAGATTGGTTCTTTCATCCTGACGAACCGCATGGCATTTGCCTCGATCGAAGACTTCTTCGACGTATCCTACGAGCTGAAGGACAACGGTCTGCTGCTCCTTGAGAGTCCTCTCGAGGTACACATTCCCGCGGGAGAGTCGTCACTGTTCCGGCTTCCCGAGCCTGCTGTCACAAGCGGTAAGGATCTCCGCATCCGTTTCCGCGTAACGGCGAAAGAGACGACTGATTACTGGGAGAAGGGTATGGAGATCTGCTTCGAGCAGCTCCTGATCGCTTCCGAGGAAACCCGCTTTGTTCCCGAACTGATCGCGGGACGCAGGTTCTTAAACCTCGAGGAGACGCCTCAGTGCTACAAGATCACGACGCGGGACAACATTTTCCTTCTCCGCAAGAAGGACGCGATGATCGTCTCCGTTCTGCATAACGACCGCGAACTGTTCCTTCGTCCGATGGAACTGGATTTCTTCCGCGCTCCGACCGACAACGACGGATACATCAGAAACGCATGGAAGGACTGGGGATATGAAAAACCTACGGTGCGCCTCGGTTCGCTCCGTCTGATCGAGCCCGGCAACGAGCTGATCTTCAAGGCGGAACTTGCCTGCGGCGGCGCTTCCCGCAAGCCCTTTGTCCACGTACAGCTGGAGTACCATTTCAACCAGAGCGGAGAGTGGAACGTAAGCGCACGGTTCCACAAGTCCGAGGGCAGCCCGTTCCTGCCGAGACTCGGTTTCCGCATGTTCCTTCCGAAGGAATTCGAGGACTTTGACTACTACGGATACGGTCCGATCGAGAGCTACATCGACAAGCATCTTGCGTCCTATGTCGACTGGCATCACTCGACCGTCACCGGAAACCATGAGGATTATATCCGTCCACAGGAAAATTCTTCCCACTACGGTACGCGGCAGGCTGCCGTAAGCGACGGTAAGCTCCGTTTCAACGTCATTTCCGACAATGAATTCTCGGTAAATGCTTCGCATTACACGAGGGAGGAGCTCGCTTCGAAGAAGCATAATTTCGAGCTTGTTGAGAGCGGAATGACGGTTCTCAACACCGACGCGTTCATGTCCGGTATCGGCTCCGCAAGCTGCGGTCCGAGGCTCGATACGATATATCAGGGCAACGACACGGATACTGACTGCTCCTTCTGGTTCAAGGTTCAGTCACTGTGATCATAGACGGAGTATTACATGAGCAGATTACTGTATGACAAACCGGCCGGTCGCGACTGGAATCGCGGACTTCCCGTCGGAAACGGAAAGATCGGCGCCATGATCCTCGGAGATACCGCGAAGACGGTTCTCATGCTCAACGAGGACAGTCTTTGGTACGGCGGGCCCATTGACCGCGTAAACCAGGACGCAAAGGAAAATCTTCCCGAGGTTCGAGAGCTCATTCTGAGCGGACGCATACCGGAGGCGGAACAGCTGATGCTCCGCACATTTTCCGCGGTACCGGCAAGCTGCCGCACCTACTCGGTGCTCGGCAATCTGACCGTCCGCTACACGGACCTGCCCGAAGCGTGCAGCGAATACACCCGTGAGCTGGATCTTGACAATGCTGTAGCAACCACCGTGCGAAAGGGTGACCGGACCATCCGGGAGACCGTATTTTGTGACAGCACAACGAACCTTCTTGTGCTGAGGGCTGTTTCCGAGGATGGGAAGCCCTTCGATGTATGCGCGGAGTTCGACCGGATGAACTGGTACGACTCAGGCTTCCACGACGGAAACGTTGTTTATGCGTTAGGGAAGCTGGTCGGAGAGGATTACTCCTTCTGCGCCGGTATGACCGCATTTTCCGACAACGGTACCGAAGAAGTGACAGCACGTCGCATATGCGCGAGCGGAGTGAAAAGCTTCTGCCTGCTGTTCACGGCGGCCACCACATACCGCGAGGCAGACCCGCTGTCCTACGTGCGCTCTTCCCTCGGATTCGCCGCATGCCCTTACGACAAGCTTCTGAAAATGCATATTGACGTATATCAGAAGGCGTTCGGCCGCGTGAAGCTTACGCTTCCGTACGACGAAAAGCTCGACCTTCTGCCTACGGACGAGCGCCTCACGCGCATGGACGCAGAGCATCCGGACAACGGTTTGCTTACGACCTATTTTGATTTCGGAAGATACCTTCTGATCTCAAGCTCCGCGCCGGGATCGCTTCCCGCGAACCTGCAGGGCATCTGGAACCCTCATATGGATCCGCCGTGGGGCAGCAAATTCACGATCAATATCAACCTTCAGATGAACTACTGGCCGGTTGACACCCTCGGGCTTTCCGAGTACGCGGAGCCTCTGTTCACACTGATGAAGCGCATGTATGAGCGCGGGCGCAAGACAGCGTACGATATGTACGGCTGCCGCGGCACCGTTGCACATCACAACACCGACCTGTGGGGCGATACCGCGCCGCAGGACGAGTGGATTCCCGGCACCTATTGGGTGATGGGAATGGCGTGGCTCTGC
The DNA here is from genome assembly GCA_902795625.1 of uncultured Lachnospiraceae bacterium. GTDB lineage: Bacteria > Bacillota > Clostridia > Lachnospirales > Lachnospiraceae > ISDg. The sequence goes on from CADBLW010000069.1 coordinate 2,651, forward strand.
ACGCATGTGTGGAAGCATTACCGCTATACGCTGGATGAAGCGTTCCTCGCGGAGATGTTCCCGATCGTCAAGGAAGCGGTACTGTTTTTCCACGACTTCTGCATCGAGCGTGACGGCATGGCCGTGATCGTTCCGTCGGTTTCACCGGAAAATACATACATTCTGCCGGACGGCACAAAGGGCTGCGCCTGCTACAACTCCACAATGGATGTCGAGATCCTGCGGGATCTTCTTAAGCAGTTCCTGCAGATGTGTGAGATCACCGGACAATACGACGAGGATTTCATCGAGACCACGAAGGAACTCCTCGGCAAACTGCCTCCGATCCGGATCGGCCGCCACGGCCAGATCATGGAGTGGGCGGAGGATTACGATGAGGAGGAACCGGGCCACCGGCACATTTCCCATCTTTACGGCCTGTATCCGTCCGATCAGATTTCGACGGACGATACGCCCGAGCTCGCCGAGGCTGCAAGGGTGACGCTGAAGCGGCGGCTTTCCAACGGCGGAGGACATACCGGCTGGAGCCGAGCGTGGATACTCAATATGTTTGCCCGTCTGGAGGACGGCGGAAAATGCAGTGAGAACCTCTTCGCTCTGTTGAAGAGTTCCACGCTCCCGAATCTTCTGGACAATCATCCGCCGTTCCAGATCGACGGCATCTTCGGAGCGATCGCCGCTTACGCTGAAATGCTCCTGCAGAGCAATGACCGCCGTGTCAAGCTTCTTCCGGCACTTCCGCCGCAATGGTCGGACGGCAGTATATCCGGTCTTGTCGCGGACGGAGGAGCGCGCTATGACATTACGTGGAAAGGCGGCAGGGTAGTATCCTGCACGATCACGGCAGGCATCGCTGATTACAGTACCGAACTCCAGGTGAACGACACCCGCATACCTGTATCGGTTTCCGCGGGTCAGACAAAGGCTATCGAGATCTGAACAATCAGAGAATAGCTTTCAGAGAACAACTATCAGAGAATAACTTTTAGAGACGTATATTTCAGGGAGGTAACGCCGCGTGGGTTTTTTCGACATTTTGAAAATGCTTCTGATCGCTGCGGCGGAGTCTCTTACGGAATGGATCCCCGTGGGAAACACGGGACACCTTTCGGTTCTCGGTCATTATCTCGGTTTTACGGGATGGAAGAGCAGTGCCGCTGTCCGTGAGATCTATATCGCGGCAGCTACCACGGGAACCATCCTCGCGGCCTGCGCCCTGTTCCTTCCGAACAACGGCCTGTTTGTGCGCATGCCGGACGACCGCAGGATACTTGCAAGAGAGCGCCTTCGCTTTTACGTCGCGATCGCTCTCGGATGGATGCCGTGCCTGTTGGTTTCACTGGCGTTCGGGGAACAATTTTCCGATTTCATGTATGATCCGGAATCCGTCAGAACGCTGAAACTCATCATGGTACTCATGATCGTCGGCGGACTTTTACAGTTTCTGTTCGAGTTCCGAAACCGAAAAGTTACCGCTAGATACGAAAGGTTGGAGGAAGTGCCTCCGGCGATCATACTGCTGATCAGCCTTCTGCAGATCACGGGACTTCTGCCCGGCACCTGCCGCTTCGGCCTTTCCATACTTCTTGCGGTGATGCTCGGCGTTTCGAAGCGCACTGCGGTGACGCTCTCGGTGTTTGTGAATCTGCCGTCACTTTTTGTGTTCGGCATCATTCCGATGATCCGGCGCATCGGCGTCGTGGACGGCATACTCGTCTCCGAGCTGCTGATGGCAGGCATCCTGGCGTTTCTAATCTCATTTTTCATGCTGCGAAGCATCGCAGACTGGCTTACGAAAGATTCATTCGTGCGGTTCGGCCGTTACCGGATCGCGTTCGGCGTTGTTTTGTATCTTTTTACCATACTTTAGGAGGGGGACATTATGGCAAACAAGAAGACTTTTCCCGAGCCTGATTCCAAAAAGAACCAGACCAGATCGGGTAACAACAATGCCAAGATCAGCAAGGATACTACCTCGAAAGCCTCATCCAAGAAGGAAGAGGAAAGCGTCGACGAGTTCGTTGCCGGTCTTAAATCAGGAAACAGCAAGCATAAGCAGGTCCGGGACGAGGTCATTCTGATCATCACCGGCCTTGTCGGCGTGCTCATTTACCTGAGTTTCATGAACACCTGCGGAATTGTCGGAAAGGGTATCAAGAACCTTTTGTTCGGACTGCTCGGCGGTATTATTCCGTACCTCTTCCCGATAGCCTTGTTCTGCCTTGTATTTTACGTATTGCGCAACCCTGACGATCCGCTGGCGATGAAGAAGACGACGGTGTTCCTCCTTTCGCAGTTCGTGCTGGCAGCCATCATTCACCTGTTCAGCAACGTTGCCTCCGAGGAAAAATTCTTCCGTTCCTTCGTGGTCGGCTATGAGGAGCGCAGGGGCGGCGGTCTGTTTGGAGCATGCCTCGCGAAGCCTTTGTACCTTCTGTTCGGCAAAGTCGCCTCCGTGGTCATCCTGATCGCGCTGTTGCTCGTGTGCATCATCATGATCATCGGCCGTGCCGTATTCCGCGATATCTACGAATACTTCAAGGAGCGCAGACGTCTTCGTCAGGAAGCGATCGACGCCCTGTACGACGATAATTCACCTTACGTGATCCCCGAGGAGACCTCCTCCCAGGTATTTACGATCGAGGATATACAGGAACAAAACCGAAAGAAACGCGTCACCATGGTCGACGCCGTGCCGCCGGAAGGTCCCGTGGATCTTAGTTTCTACGGAGAACCTCCGAAGCGTGTCGAGGCTCCGAAGCAGAGCTTTATGGACAAGCTTCTCGGCCGCAACAAGCCTGCTCCCGCACCCACGACACCGACATACACGGCGATCTTTGTGGATGGGGAAAATGTCTCCACGACACAGAACGGTGTTCCCGTATCCAACACAGCTCAGACCGGATATGCGGGTCAGAACAACGGTTATGCAGGCCAGAACAGCGGTTATACGGGACAGTACACCCGGAATCCCGCAGGCGCGGTATCCGGCGATACAGCCCGCAACGGCGAGTTTGTTCTCGATTCTCACATTTCGCAGACCGGCCATCCGATCTACCAGATCGAGCTTGACCAGAAGTTCCGCGAGACGAACGGATCCGCAGGTAACAGCATTCTGAAGACCGATTACGCAGAGCGCAGCGACACAGGAATGCCCGTATCCGAGCGCGAAGCCGCGAGAAGAGCCGCGGTTGACCGCAAGCTGAATGAAGCAGCCGGCACAGGCGATACACCGCAAAAGCAGGGCAAAGTAAGACCTGATATTACGATCAGCGGTTTGCACGACAACACTGAACACGCCGGTTACGAGGACGGCGTCAACCCTTATGATGCCGTAGAGACGGACGAGGCTGTTGCACCGTCCAGAGAAGAGCTGCTTGCCGGAGGTATCCGCAAGACACAGCTCGCTGACGCAGGCGCAGACAACGCAGCTGAAGGGGCCGCTTCCGCGCAGAACGCGGGCACAGGCACGCAGGACAAGGCTGCACAGAACGGGTCGGAAGAGATTCCGCCTGTAACGGTCGTCAAGCCGCCAAAGGTATACCGGTTCCCGCCGATCGATCTTCTGAAGCGTCCCTCCGGCAAGACCGAGGGCATGACAGAGGATATGCTCAAGGCGACCGCCGCAAAACTCGAAAGCACGCTGCAGAGCTTCGGTGTCAACGTTCAGGTGACCAACATCAGCTGCGGCCCGAGCGTTACCCGCTACGAGCTCACTCCCGAGCAGGGCGTCAAGGTCAGCCGTATCACCAATCTGGAAAATGATATCAAACTGAACCTGGCAGCTTCCGACATCCGAATTGAAGCGCCGATCCCCGGCAAATCCGCGGTAGGCATCGAGGTTCCGAACGCGGAAAGCTCCGGAGTATTGCTCCGCACGCTCATCGAATCGAAGGAGTTCAAGACCAACGAGGGCAAGATATCCTTTGCCGTAGGTAAGGATATCGCAGGAAGGATCGTCATCTCCGATATCGCGAAGATGCCGCACCTTCTGATCGCAGGCGCCACCGGCTCCGGCAAGTCCGTCTGCATCAACACGATGATCATCAGCCTCCTGTACAAGTACAAGCCGGAGGATCTGCGCATCATCATGATCGATCCGAAGGTCGTCGAACTGAGTGTTTACAACGGGATCCCGCACCTCATGATCCCTGTTGTCACAGACCCCAGAAAGGCAAGCAGCGCTCTGAACTGGGCAGTGCAGGAGATGACGCATCGCTACGATCTGTTCGCTCAGCTCGGCGTGCGAAACCTGGAAGGGTACAACGAGAAAATCCATTCGAGCGACGAACCGCTTCTTGACAAGGACGGAAACACGCTTCGCAAGAAGCCGCAGATCGTCATTATCGTCGACGAGCTCGCCGACCTCATGATGGTCGCTCCGGGCGAGGTCGAGGACGCGATCTGCCGTCTGGCACAGCTGGCACGCGCCGCGGGCATCCACCTTGTGATCGCCACACAGCGTCCGTCGGTCGATGTTATCACGGGTCTGATCAAGGCGAACATCCCGTCGAGGATCGCATTTGCCGTATCCTCGGGTATCGATTCCCGGACCATTCTCGACCAGGTCGGTGCGGAAAAACTGCTCGGCAAGGGCGACATGCTGTTCTTCCCGCAGGGCATCCCGAAGCCTGTACGGCTGCAGGGTCCGTTCGTATCCGACGAGGAGATTCAGCACATTGTCGATTACATGATCGAGAAGAACGGCGCGGACTATGACGAGGCCGCCGCAGAGGGCATTAAAAACGGTGTTGGAACGGTAGCGGAGCAGATGAAGGCCGCATCCGCCGATGCTGAACCGGACGACGGCAGGGATGAGTATTTTGCGCAGGCAGGACGATTTATCATTGAGAAGGACAAAGCATCCATCGGTATGCTCCAGCGCGTCTACAAGATCGGTTTCAACCGCGCAGCGCGCATCATGGATCAGCTTTCCGAGGCGGGCGTCGTAGGACCTGAGGAGGGCACCAAGCCCCGCAAGATCCTGATGACCGCGGATCAGTTCGAGGCGTTCTTAAAGTCCTGAGACAGGCATTTGAACGGTTCGGGTCTTTCTCAAAGTATTGAGTCAGGCATTTGAACGGCTCGGGTCTTTTCGAAGCCATGAGCCGGGCATTTTACGAAATCAGTCCACTATCGACAGGTAACATCATGGGAATTGTTCATGTATTAAATCAGGAAACTATCAATCAGATCGCGGCCGGGGAAGTTATCGAACGCCCGGCCTCGGTCGTGAAAGAGCTTGTGGAAAATGCGCTGGATTCCGGCGCGACCGGGATCACCGTAGAAGCGGAGCAGGGAGGCATCTCCATGCTCCGTGTTTCTGACAACGGCTCCGGTTTCGCGGCGGACGACATCCGCACGGCATTCCTGCGCCACGCCACGAGCAAGATCGAAACGGGAGCGGATCTGTTCCGGATCCACAGTCTCGGCTTCCGCGGTGAGGCGCTCTCCAGTATCGCTGCAGTCTCCCGCGTCGAGCTGCTCACGTACAACGCTGACGATTATCTCGGAAGCCGCTATCGCATCGAGGGAGGGCAGGAGATTTCCCTTGAGGAGGCCGGCTGTCCGCAGGGAACAACAATGATCGTGAGGGACATATTCTACAATGTACCCGCCAGACGAAAGTTTCTGAAGACTCCGGTGTCCGAGGCAGGCTACATCAACGAGCTGATGTGCCGTTTCGCGATCGCTCATCCGGATGTGTCATTTTCCCTGATCTCACAGGGAAGGACGCTTCTCCACACCTCGGGCAACGGCAAGCTGCGGGATGCCATATATGCCGCCTACGGCCGCGAGATCGCGGACAATCTCATCCCCGTGCATGCGGAGACAGAAGCAGTGACCGTAACCGGTGTCATCGGCAAACCGATCGCGGCGCGCAGCAACCGAAACCTTGAGCTTTGCTTCGTCAACAACCGCGACATCCGCAGCACACTGATCACGAAAGCGATCGAGGACGGCTACCAGGGACACCTGATGCAGCATCGGTATCCGTTCACGGCCATCAACCTCGAGATCCGTCCGGAGACCATCGATGTCAATGTTCACCCGACCAAGCACGATGTCCGTTTCTCCGACCGTGACGCCATATACAACGCAGTCTTCAACGCAGTGCGTGACGCATTCAGCGAGACGATCCTGATCCCCGACGCCGTCATCGGCGCGGAAACCCCAGAGGCGAAGACAGCCATACCTCGTCCCGCCGAAGTGTTTGAGACGAACCGCAGAAGCGCTGAACGGTATACGACTCCGACAGCAGCTGCTTCGTCGGAAAATGCAGGGCTTCCGTCGGAAAGCGCAGGGCAGCAGGGGAGTTCCTACAAAGACGAGACTTCGAACTCTGAATTGTCGGAAGCGACACGTGAATACGGAACGGATGTCAGTCTGCAGAGTGAGTCTTCGTATTCTCACCCCGAGGCTGCACAGTCGACGGACGCGCGGACATCAGATGATTCCGTTTCCTGCCCTTCAGCGGATAACCGGGACACGAATTATCCTGATTTGGAAACTGCCGCAACAAATATCACAGGTACTGCCGGAAATGCTTCTGTTACCGGCAACACCGCACCTTTGGTCGAGAAGCCTGTCAACGCCATGACCGCCTCGGAAATGCTTCAGCGCGAGGTCATCACCGGTGAGCAGATGGCGTTTGTGGATACGAAGCGCGCTCCGGAATACCGGATCGTAGGGCAGGTGTTTGACACCTACTGGATCATCCAGCTCGATCACGAAATGCTCATGATGGACCAGCACGCAGCGCACGAGAAGATCAACTACGAGCGTCTTCTCCGCCAGGTAACCGAGGGCGAGGTATACACGCAGCAGATGACGCCTCCCGCAGTTGTCTCTCTGACCATCCGAGAAGAGGAAGCTCTTCTGAACAACATGGAGTATTTTACGAAACTCGGGTTTGAGATCCGCAACCTCGGTGGGAGAGAGTACGGTATCTTCGGCGTACCGACCGTTCTGTTCGACATCGCGCCGCAGGAGTATTTTTCGCAGACACTCGACCGCCTGACGGAAGGTGGAAACAAGGAGCCGCTTTTGCGCGTTCTGGAGCGTCTCGCGTCCATGTCGTGCAAGGCTGCCATCAAGGGCGGACAGACCATCTCGTGGCTGAGCTGCTGACACTCGACAATCCTTACCAGTGCCCGCACGGCAGACCGACGATCATCTCCGTAAGCGAGTATGAGCTTGAGAAGAAATTCAAGAGGATTGTTTGACATTACAAACATATACCGGAAAGCAGTACAATGCGATGATCCCGGAGATCGTCATGCAATGCACCGACCGGAGAACAAAGGAGAACCCGTGGAACCACTGATCATCCTGTCAGGTCCGACAGCCGTCGGCAAAACCGAATTGTCACTGTCGCTCGCACAGGCGGTGGGCGGTGAGATCATCAGCGCCGACTCGATGCAGGTGTACTGCGGCATGGATATCGGTACTGCCAAGATCCCTTTGTCCGAACGAAAAGGGATCCGGCATCATCTGATCGATATCCTCGACCCGGACGAACCGTGGGACGTATCACAGTTCACCACACTGGCCAAGGAGGCAATACAAAAGATACGCGCGTGCGGACATATTCCGATCGTCGTCGGAGGCACCGGTTTCTACATCCAGGCCCTCGTCAAGGATATCACCTTTGAGGAGGAGCCGAGGGACGGATACCGGGAGCAGCTGGAAGCGACGCCTTCGGACAGGCTGGCCGAGATGCTGGCCGCTGTTGACCCGGCAAGCGCTGCATCGATCCCGGTCGGGAACCGAAAGCGCATGATCCGCGCGATCGAATATGAACATTATCACGGGGAACCGATCTCCGAGCTCAACGAAAGACAGGCTGCGCAGCCTTCCGCTTATAACTGCGCGTACTTCGTGCTTACGATGGACCGTGCAACACTTTACGAGCGCATCAACGAGCGTGTCAACGCAATGATCAGGGAAGGACTTGTCGACGAAGTTCGGGAGCTTCTTGCCTCCGGGTGTCGCGAGGACTCCGTGGCCATGCAGGGGCTGGGATACCGGCAGATGCTTCCGTATCTTCGCGGTGAGTGCTCCCTGGAGGATGCGACAGCGCGCATACAGCTGGAGACGCGTCATTTTGCGAAGCGGCAAATGACCTGGTTCCGCCGGGAGAAGGATGTCGTTTTCCTCGACAAAGACACGAAGACGGAGGAGGAGCTGCTTCAGACGATGCTTGCGATCCTCCGCGAGAAGAACATACTTTAGGAAAGGTACTGACCGTTAACCATGGAATTACAGCAAATGTATCAATCCCTCGGGATTGATGAGAATATTTTCCGTATCGGAGAGAGCACCGCGGCAGCGCTTGCGGACCGTTTTGCGGAGATCGACCGCACCGCGGAAATCTGCCAGATGAAGGTCGTCGCGGCAATGCAGAAAAACCGCGTGAGCACCGAGTGCTTTGAGTCGTCCACCGGATACGGCTACAACGATCTCGGGCGGGACACCCTCGAGGCCGTTTACGCGGACGTATTTCACACGGAGAGCGCCCTTGTGCGTGCGCAGATCACCTGCGGGACACACGCGCTTTCCCTGGCTATGGCGGCGAATCTCCGCCCCGGTGACGAGATCCTCTCCCCGGTGGGAAAGCCCTACGACACGCTGGAGCAGGTGATCGGCATCGTGCCGGCGCCGGGTTCTTTACGCGAGTTTGGCATCACCTACCGTCAGGTGGAGCTTCTGCCCGACAATTCCTTTGACTACGACGGTATCCGTGCCGCGATCAACGAGCACACGAAACTGATCGAGATCCAGAGGAGCAAGGGCTATCTCACAAGGCCTACATTTTCCGTTGCACAGATCGGGGAGCTGATCTCGTTTATCAAGGGGATCAAGCCGGATGTCATCTGTATGGTTGACAACTGCTACGGCGAGTTTGTGGAGACCATCGAGCCCTCGGATGTCGGAGCGGACCTTGTCGTCGGCTCACTGATCAAAAATCCGGGCGGCGGACTTGCGCCGATCGGCGGTTACATCGCCGGAAAGAGTGAGTACGTGGAGCAGTGCGCATACCGTCTGACTAGCCCGGGCCTCGGGCGCGAGGTCGGCGCGTCCCTCGGAGTGTCACGCTCGTTCTATCAGGGACTGTTTCTCGCTCCTACGGTAGTCGCCTCGGCCCTCAAGGGAGCTGTTTTCGCGGCCAATCTGTACGAGCCTCTCGGGTTTCCCTGCGTTCCGAACGCGACGGAAGAGCGCCACGATATCATTCAGGCAGTCACCCTTGGCTCGGCGGAGCGCGTGGTTGCCTTCTGCAAAGGCATTCAGGCGGGCAGCCCTGTCGACAGCTATGTAACTCCGGAACCGTGGGCAATGCCCGGTTACCATTCCGATGTCATCATGGCAGCAGGGGCGTTTTACCAGGGCTCATCCATCGAGCTTTCGGCGGACGGACCGATCGAACCGCCGTACGCCGTGTATTTCCAGGGCGGACTTACCTGGGCACACGCAAAATTCGGAATTCTGATGTCACTTCAGAAGCTGAAGGAGGCAGGTCTGCTGCCGGGTAAGGGATGAGAGCATCCGAAGGACTTCCGTCCGGCAGCACTGATGCGTGTCCGGCCGACGGCCCGTTCTTGTCACTTGACCCGATTTATGATATAATGTAATGTGGTCCATCCCCCGGAGAAAGGGAAAGGATCATTTATGAAAAACAAGAAAATCGAACAGGGAAGTCTGTTGCCTGACGAGAAAGCCGGTCTGTACGGGATCGAGTCACTGACCGACGCGGAACTGCTCGCTCTGATCATCCGGAGCGGCTCCAAGGGCATCAGCGTGCATGAGTTGTCGAGACGCATCATCCAAGAACTCGGAGGCAGTATCGGCGGAATTGTTTCCTCCGATGCGGAGTCACTGGATTCCCTCCATGGCGTCGGCCGGGCCAAGAAGATGCAGCTTGCGTCCATCGGCGAACTTTCGCGGCGCATATGGAACAGCCACAGGGATGTGAGAGTGCCGTTGAAATCCTCGAAGGAGGTTTACGCCTTCTTCCGTGAGGATCTGCGCCACGCGGAGACGGAGGAGGTACATCTTGCCCTGCTCGACGTAAAATGCTGTCTGCTTCGCCACGAGCAGCTCAGCAAGGGAACGCTGCGTTCCTCGCCGGTATCACCGCGGGAGGTGTTTGAGACGGCACTTCGATGCCGCGCGGCTTCCTTTATCCTGTTGCACAATCATCCGAGCGGCGACTGTACTCCGAGCAAGGAGGACTTCGAGGTCACAAACACGCTTCGCTCACTCGGACAATCAATGCAGCTTCCGATGCTTGACCACATCATCATCGGTGACCCCGGCTACTACAGCTTCAAGGATTCAGGGGTATTGTAACGATTATAAGGAGTCTGTATGGACAAGAAAATGTACGGTATCGACTTCGGTACCTACGCGATCAAAATATACCGCATCCGCCACGGGATCTGCTTTCACCAGAAGAGCGTGATCGCCTCCAGGGGCAAGGATCAGATCATCGCCATCGGCGAGGAAGCGTACGAGATGTACGGCAAGCAGCCGGAATATATCAATATTGATTTTCCGATACGAAACGGCGTTGTCGCGGATTACGACAAGATGCTTGCGCTGATCAACTGCATCGCAATGGACAAGGCCCGCGAGGGTGACAAGATGAAGGGCGCCAGCTTTGTGATCGCGGTTCCGACGGAAGTCACCGACGTTGAGAAGAAGACATTTTACGATATTATCGACGCTTCGATCATCCGGCCGAAGAAGATACGGATCGTGGAAAAGCCCCTGGCCGATGCCCTCGGCTGCGGCATCGCCATCGACGACAGCAACGGTTCGCTTGTCGTCAACATCGGCGCCGACACAACGGAGATCTCCGTGATCGCGCAGGGCGGTATCGTTTTAAGCCGGCTGTGTTCCTGCGGCGGCGCGAAGTTTGACGACGCCGTGATCGCCGCGGTGCGCCGCAAATACAACCTCATGATCGGCGCGCGCACGGCGGAGCAGGTGAAGATCGGACTTGTGGATCTCTCCTCGGACGGATCCGCCACGATGAAGGCATACGGACGCGACTATATGAGCGGACTTCCGAGAGAGCGGGAGGTAACCGCGGACCTTGTCAACAAGGCCGTAGCAGAGCCTCTTGAGACGATCATTGACGCCGTCCGCTCGGTTCTTGAGCGCATTCCGCCGGAGATTTCCGCCGATGTGTATCGCGGCGGTATCATGGTTTCCGGCGCATCCTCGGCATTAGGCGGACTTGCCTACCACATTTCCCAGTCGACCGGTCTTCGTGTCAATATCGCGCCGAACGGCGCCACAAGCGTTGTCGACGGCCTCGGGCGCGTGATGGAAGAGGAGCAGTACGAACATCTTGCTAAGCCTCTTCGCAGAACCTACTACGAAAATGACTGACCGCTTATACCATTGAACGACCGTTTTGAGAAAGGAGGTACGGGAGAACATGAACTCCAGAAAGAAGCCGAATTACGGGATCGAACCGAAATACATTCTGATGCTCTGCGTCATGCTCTGCCTGTTACTGATCCTGTTCTCATACCGTTTTCCGAAATATTTCAACCCTCTGCGAAAGGCGCTGAACACCTGTCTTGTCCCGATGCAGAAGGGCATCCATGTCATAGGTACGCAGATGGACGACTTAAGCGCCAAGTTTGACGATATCGACAGTCTTCGCGCGGAAAATGAAGCGCTTCGCAACGAGCTGACCGAGCTTCGCAGCAAGAACGAGATGCTTGAGCAGGACCTTTACGACATGGAGCTGTACAAGCAGCTGCTCGAGCTGGACAAGACCTATCCGGAATACAAGAAGGTCGGCGCGAATATCATCGCGAGAGACAGCAGTGGATTTTACGCGACCTTTACGATCGACAAGGGCGAGAAGGACGGCATGAAGGTTGACATGAACGTGCTTGCCGACAACGGACTTGTCGGCATCATCACCGATGTCGGTCCGAATTACGCCATCGTGCGTTCGATCATCGACGACAACAGCTATGTGAGCGCGACGATCATGAAGACGGGAGACAACTGCATCGTATGCGGAAGCCTGTCTCTGTTGACCAAGGGTTTTATCCGCGTGAGAGACATCACGGTAAACTCCCAGGCGCGCAACAATTACAAGGTGTACACCTCGGAGCTCAGCGAAAAATATCTGCCCGGACTTCTGATCGGCTACCTGTCGAACATCACCACCGAGGCGGACGGCATGACCAAGGTGGCGTACCTGACACCGGTCGTTGACTTTGAGCATTTGTCCACGGTGCTTGTGATCACACAGCTCAAGGAATCCCGCGTAAACGCGGAGTGATGTATCCATAACGGACATCCGGGGCAACAGCGAAGTAATTTATCTGACAAGGAGCTGCCATGCTTGCGTTTTTGATCTTCACAATTGAAATCCTCGTGAGCTACCTGCTTCAGAACACAGTCTTCACGACGCTCACCATAGCAGGCTCCGTGCCGGATCTGCTGATCATCGTCGCGGTTGCCGCGGGCTATCAGAACTCCCGCCTGCGCGGCATGGGCGTCGGGTTCTTCTGCGGTCTGATGCTCGACATCGGAAGCGGCGGCATCCTCGGCGTATATGCTTTGTTTTACATGATCATCGGCTATGCCTGCGGACATTTCAACAACTACTATGTACAGCGCGACATTTTCTTCCCGCTGATGCTGATCACGGTATCGGAATTCGCGCTTTGCACCGCAAACTATATATTCGGCTTCCTGATCCGCGGTGACCTTCAGCTTGTCACCTACATCAAACACATCTTCGTACCGAAGATCCTGTATACGGTTCTGGTTGCCATTGTTTACTATCTGATTCTTGACTTCCTGTACGAGAGAGTTCTCAACCGCAAGGCGGAGGACGAGTCGTTTCTCGCTCCGGAGAGCATCCTGCAGGAGACCACTGAGCGGAATTAAGGGGCAGCATGAAAGAAGAGATCTCATTATCGGATGACAATTCACAATCGCTTCTGACGGACAGGTTGATCCCGGTCGCTCTGGTCATGATCATCGTCTGCGGCATCATTGTAGGACGCCTTTTCTACATGCAGATGCTCGACGAAGAGAAGGCCAACGTGAAACAGGATACAACCTCATACACGAAGACGATCCCCGTTCAGTCGACCCGCGGCAATATCTATGATTGCAAGGGGGTCCTTTTGGCGTATAACGACCTCCAGTACAATCTCGAGATGTACAACTCCGCATCCCTGTCCACCAATGCCCAGAAAAATGAAGCCATCTACTCGCTGATCCAGCTGCTGCGAAGCTTCCAGTACAAGCGGGAATTTGACTTTTACATCCGTCTGGATGAGAACGGCGAGCCCGAGTTCACGGTTTCGGACATGGCTCTGCTCCGTTTCAAGAAAAATGTCTATTCCCTCAAGAGCGTCAACGAACTGACGGACAAGCAGAAGGAAACAACCGCGCGCGAGGTGTTTGACTTCATGCGCTACGGCAACAGCGGAAACCGCATGTTCCAGATCTCCGACGAGTACTCCATGGAGGACGCGCTTGAGATTATGGCGTACCGGTACCAGCTCTTTACGCTGTACCCGAGCTATACCTCCTTCCGCATCGTCAGCGACATCAGCGACGACGCGCGCATCAGTTTCTACGAAAACACGACGAAGATTCCCGGCCTGGAGATCACCAAATCGACGAAGCGCGTCTACAACAATGCCGAGTATTTTGCGCATATCATCGGCTACATCGGCCTCATCAACGCCGATGAGCTGACCGAGTTCCGCGAGACGAGCGACAAGTATTCCGAATCCAGCATCGTCGGAAAAGTCGGTATTGAGAAGACGTGTGAAAACTACCTATCCGGCGTCGACGGAGTTGCGACCATCGTCATCAACGAGAGCGGCCAGGTCGTGTCCAAGACGGTGACGACAGAGCCCATCGCGGGCAACGATCTGTATCTCACTCTCGACAGTGAGCTGCAGATCTGCGGCTACAACATCTTAAAGCGAAACATCGCAGCGATCCTGCTCAAGTACATCGTGCCCAACATGGACTACGGTACGAAGGGAGAGAACGCCTCCAACATCAAGATACCGATCTACGAGGTTTATTACGCGCTGATCAACAACCACGTGATCAACACGGCCCATTTTACGGCAGATGACGCGACGGACCTCGAAAAGCGCGTGTATGAGATGTACACGACGGAGGAGGAGAAAATCTGGGAGCGCCTGCTGGAGCTTCTGGACGCGAAAAATACAGTCACAAACCATGAGTCCGGCAAGATCATGGAAGAGTACCTTCAATTTCTGTATTCCAAGCTCGGCTCCTCCGGATGGGATGTGCTCAATTCCTCGGCCATCGACCAGAAGGACGAGCAGTATCTCAACTATGTCGACAACAAACTGAGCTTAAGCAAATTCCTTCAGTACTCCATTACACAGGGCTGGGTAAAGCTTGACCGTCTCAACATCGGTTCCGAGTACTACGACACCAACGAGCTGTACCAGTATCTCTATGAGTACATCGTGAAGCATCTTCGTGAGGATTCCGAGTACCAGAGCAAGATTTACCGAACGCTGATCTTCAACTACACCCTCAAGGGGCGCGACCTTTCGCTCCTTCTGTTTGACCAGGGTGTGCTGAAGGAGGACCTCGATACGTACCGCCTGCTTCGCAACGGAAATCTGTCCGCGTACGATTTCCTCACGCGTAAGATCAAGCTTCTCGAGATCACACCGGCCATGCTGGCACTCGAGCCGTGCAGCGGTTCCATCATTATGACAGACCCGAACACCGGTCTCGTCAAATGCCTCGTTTCCTACCCGAGCTACGACAACAACTACCTGACCAACTCGGTCAATATCGAATATTACAACAAGCTTCTCGCGGACAAATCCTACCCGATGGTATGCCGCGCGACAACTTCGAGAACCACCACCGGTTCCACGTTCAAGCCTTTGATGGCCATCGCCGGTCTCACGGAGGGCGTCATCAACGTTGAGAACAGCATTCAGGACGAAGGTCTCTTTGAGAAGGTCGATCCTTCCCCGAGATGCTGGATCTATCCGTCCAACCACGGCAAGGAAACGGTAACGGAGGCGATCCGCGACTCGTGCAACTACTTCTTCTATGAGGTCGGTTATCGCCTGTCCCTCAACGAGAAAGAAGAGTACATCGACGCGAAGGGCATCAAGGTCATCCGCCAGTACGCCTCACTGTTCGGTCTGAACGAGCGGTCCGGCGTGGAGATGTCGGAAAATATGCCGTCTATCTCTGACAAGGATGCCGTACGTACGGCCATCGGCTACTACCACAGCCTGGCTCCGATCCAGATCAGCCGCTACGTGACGACGCTCACGAACAACGGCACCTGCTTCAACCTGACGCTGATTGACCGCGTCGTATCGCAGAACGGTGAGCTGATGCTGAAGAACACCGCGGAAGTGCGCAACACCATCGATAACGTCAAAGACAGCTACTGGGAGGCCGTCAAGCTCGGCATGTACCGGGTTGTCAACTGGGATCGCTCCGAGCTGCGGAACATTTTCAACAACCTGAATGTCTCCATCGCAGGAAAGACCGGTACCGCACAGGTGAGTCTCAACCATCCGAACAACGCACTGTTCATCTCGTTCGCGCCATATTCGTCGCCGGAAGTCAGCCTGACCGTCGTTATCCCGAACGGTTATGCTTCCGCGAACGCAGCGTACATCGCGCGCGAGTTCTACGGCATGTATTTCGAAGGCGAGAACAAGGAAGCGCTGCTGAGCGGCAACGTCATCGCCGGAACGATCGCCGACGTCGGTTACACCGACTAAAAAAATTCTACACGGGGGAAACCATGAAATCAGATAATTCCGTAATGGTAAAAGGATACAAGGACGGCATACTTCTCGTCCTTGACAATGATCTGCCGTTCGATGAACTCCTCGAACGGATCCGCAGAAAATTTTCCGAATCCGCAAAATTCTTAGGCTCCGCGAAGCTGGCGCTGACATTTTCCGGAAGATCGCTGAGCGTTCAGGAGCAGAAGGATGTCCTCTGCGTCATCTCGGAGGTCAGCGACCTGGAGATCATCTGCGTGTTCGACAACGACGAGAATACGCAGAACGTGATGAGCAGGGCAGTGGACCATGTCATCAGCAGTCTCTCGAACCAGACCGGCAAATTCTTCCACGGTTCCGTGGAGAGCGGGTCCCACATTGAGACCGAGAACTCCATGGTCATCATCGGGAACATCGAAAAGGGCGGCTGCGTCAACTGCGGCGGCAACCTTGTCGTTCTCGGAAGCATTTTAGGGTCTGCGACCGCGGGGACCAACGGCAACCGCGAAGCGCTCATCTACGCGTCTTCGATCGACGCGGAGCACCTGCAGATCGTCAAGACCGTGTACGATCCGAAGGCGTTGGATCCGAAGGAGGAGAAGAAGCGCATCAAGGCGGAGAGCAAGGCGCACCTTGACCGTGCCGCAAGACTGGTCACGCTGCACGGCGACCGTCTCACGATCACACCTGTGGACGAGGAGACCCTCCGGTTTGACGGCGACCTTACCGTGTAGGATGGCGACAGACAGCCTTTCCGTACATAGCTTACGTATGGGCAATCTTAGCATAAAAGAGATCAGAACTACAGCAACAGGAGAACAGGGATGTTCAAGAAGAAGGGATACTCCATCTCCAATTACAGCTTTTCGGTAGTATTTGTCATACTATCGCTGCTCAGCATCAGCTGCTTTGTTTTGTACCGGCTGCAGGGGGAACAGAATCTTGTTCTCAAGCAGCTGCTCGGCGGCATGCTGGGTCTGTTTGCCATGGTTGTCGTATCCCTGATCGATTATCATTTTATCTGTAAAATGTTCATCCCGCTGTACCTGTTCAACCTGCTGCTCCTGTTAATCTGCAAATTTGTGGATTACAACCAGTTCCATCTGATCTACGGATGGCGCCACATGCAGGCCAGACGCTGGATCAAGATCGGCGGTACCGGTGTGGCGGGTAGCGGTTTCGAGTTCATGCCATCGGAGATCACAAAGATCGTGTTGATCATTTTCATGGCGAAACTGTTCAGTATCCTGGAACATAAGTTGAACACATTTTTCGGGCTGATGATCTGTGCCGTGCTGGTCGGTCTTCCGATCTTCATCATTTACGACCAGCCCGACCTGTCCACCAGTATCGTTCTTTCCGCGACCTTCCTTGCCATGCTTTTTATCGCAGGGCTATCCTACAAGGTATTTGTGTGGGGTATCGCCATCGGAGGTCCGCTTCTGTACGGTCTGTTCTGGTACGCGCAGCAGGATTACCAGATCCTGTTCGAGGAATGGCAGCAGAAGCGTATCCTGTCGCTTTTGCATCCTCAGGAGTACAAGGACCTGATGTATCAGCAGAACAATGCCGCCGCCGCGATCTCCTCAGGAGGAATGTTCGGAAAATTCATCGTCGGCGACACCGGCAAACGTCTGACCGACTCAGTGCCCGTCGTGGAGAGTGACTTTATCTTCAGCGCGATCGGAGAGGAATTCGGCTTCTTCGGGTGTGCGGTTGTGCTGTTTTTCTTTGTACTGTTTGTATTTTTCAGTTTCCGGATCGCCCGCAGGGCGAAGGACCGCCTCGGCTATCTGCTGGCCGCCGGCGTCACGATCACGGTCACGATCCAGGCAGCCGTCAATCTGTGCGTCGTGCTTTCCCTGCTCCCGAACACGGGTATCCCGCTTCCCTTCGTAAGCATGGGTCTAAGCGCCTTGGTAACGAATATCGCAACCATAGGAATATTGTTGAATATCGGTCTGCAAAACAAGGATGTTGAGATCGACGATCGGTATGAATTTGAGAAGGGCTTGCTGGACAAGAATTAGTTTTTCGAAAGGTTATTGCACGTATGATCAGTTCATTTTCCAAAACAAAAGCGCGACTTGCCCGCATTACGGCGTTAGTGTTAACCGTCGTATTGTTCTCGGCTCTTTTGTCCGGATGCGGCAGCAGTCCGGAGGATACGGAGCTCATGGGCAGTTATTCCGCGTCGGACAATGTCATCAATTATGACGTCGGCGCAATGCAGGACGCAACCTTCGCACCGATGCTTTCCCAGTGGTTCATCTGTGACATCACGGAGGACATGATGGACCGGGATTATGTCTTCGACGAGGACAATCCGAAGGCGGAGCGCTGTGCGGCATTTGTCATCAACCGCGACACGAACGAGCTTCTGTTCGGCTATAACATGCTCACTCCCGTGTATCCTGCCAGCGTCACAAAGCTTCTGACGACACTCGTTGTCCTGCAGAATTGCGACCTGAAGGACACTGTCACGATCGACAGCGAAGTCGCTGCGATGAAGCGAGGCTCCGTCGCGGAGCTCAACGAGGGAGACGTGATCACGGTGTACAACCTTCTCGTGCTCGTGCTCACCTCGTCCGCCAACAACGCAGCCATCGCTCTTGCGAGGTACGTCGCAGGGACGGAAGAGGCATTTGTCGAGAAAATGAATGACACGATGGACAACTTAGGCGTCAACAACACAAACTTTCTAAACGCCAGCGGTCTTCATCTTCCGAAGCATATGACCACCGCCTACGACATGTATATTGTCTACCAGGAGTGCACCAAATACGCTGCGTTCCGCGATATCATGAAGCTCACGGAAGGAGAGTACGACTACACAAACGCCTTCGGAGAGCGCGGCCTTCGCCCGTACTACACGACCAACTGCTTCAAACAGTCGAAGGAGCGCGAGAAGACGAAGAACAGCCGCACGTACGCGCTGCCGCCCGGATTCCACATCCTCGGCGGTAAGACGGGAACTACCGACTATGCCGGTTACTGCCTGATCCTTCACGTCGAGGACGCAGACGGCGTGGAGTACATTCTCGGTTGTTTTCACTGCGCGACAGAGGAGAAGCTGTACAACAAGATGTATGACCTGATGGTGCAGTACGCGCACTCCTGAAACTCGTGAAAAATCACTGATTTTTCGGAAATACGGTTGTCATTTTCCGCTCTGTGTAATATACTGTTATTGAGGCGACGGACCGGTTCGGCCGATCGTCGATCACATCCTTAAGGAGGTAGCAACATGGTACAGATCATTGCCGGTGAGAAAGGAAAGGGGAAGACCAAGATTTTGCTTGATAAGGTGAATTCGGATGTTATGACTTCGAAGGGCACCATCGTTTATCTGGATAAAAGCAACAAGCATATGTATGAGCTGAACAACAAGATCCGCCTCATCAATGTGAACGATTACTGCATTGAGTGCGCATCCGAGTTCGTCGGTTTCATCTGCGGCATCATTTCGCAGGATCACGACCTTGACAAGATTTATCTTGACAGCTTTTTGAAGGTCGCCTGCCTGAACGTTGATGATATCGAGCGCGTCATCGCCAAGCTTGACATGGTTTCGGTGAAGTTCAATGTGGACATCATCATCAGCCTTTCCGCGAACGCTGAGACGCTCACGGAAGCCGTTCGCTCCAAGGTGATCGTAGCACTGTAATCAACAAGGGGTTCATTACGATGATAGGGGACCATCGCGAGATGGTCCCTGTTTTCGGAAGGAGGTAAGACACTGTGCCGACAGCAAGCAAACTGAGACAGAGAAGTGTTAAGCGCAAGGCCGTTAACATCGGCTCTGCCATTTTTATTTTTCTGTTTGCATACATCATAATCTCTTTCCTTCTTTCGCTCCGCAAACCGCAGCCGAGCATCTATGAGGTTCAGAAGATCTCGCTTGCGACCAACAACCTCGCGAGAGCAGTTGTTGTGCGGCAGGAGCAGAACGTTCTTACGGAAGCATCGGGCTATGTCAACTTCTATCTGAAGAACGGCACGCGCGTCGCGAAAAATGAAGCTGTATTTTCCGTTGACGACAGCCGCAGCCTTCACGATACGCAGAAGGAGAAGCTTGAGTACACGATGTCCGAGGAGGATATCCGTGAGATCAAGGACAGCATCGCCTCCCATGCCCGCACCTACCAGTCCGGCGACAGTTCGAACCTGCAGGATCTGAAGACCGACCTTCAGACGCATATCGTCAACATTATCGATATGTACCGCCTGGAGAACCTCTCCAAGATCTCAGAGGGTTCGGGTTCCGGCGCACTGCAGCTGTGCAAAGCTCCTGACGCAGGCATCGTTTCCTTCTTCACCGACTCCCTCGACGGTCTTACCGCCGACGCGGTGGATGCCTCCACCTTCGATGATTCCAAGTATTCCAGCAGCACGCTGTTCTCATCCGAGCTTCGCGAGGCAGGTTCCACAGCATACAAACTTGTGACCAACGAAACCTGGTCTCTGGTGCTGAAACTGAGTGAAGAACAGTTCCTCGCCCTCAGCGATTCGACGGAGTTGTCCTTCACGATCACCGACGATAACCTGAGCCTTACGGCCAAGGCTTCCATCTACCGCAAGGGCGATGCTTATTTTGCGAGGATCAACCTTAACAAATATCTGATCCGCTACATCAACAAGCGTTTCCTCGTCGTTTCGATCGACATGCGTCAGTCCGAGGGTCTGAAGATCCCGCGCAAGGCCATCATCGAAAAATACTTCTATGTTGTGCCGAAACAGTACATCGTTTACACGCAGGGTAAGACCGGTATCACCGTCTATGAACTCGACGAGAACAATGAGCCGACCTATCAGTTCTATGAGACGGAAGTGTACTATTTCGATGATGAATACGCGTACATCGACGACAGTGTCATCCAGAAGCACGGACAGTTCATCATCATACCGCACACGATGAATCAATACCAGGTTTCCACAATGAAGAGTCTGGAGGGCGTGTATTGTATCAACAAGGGCTATGCCCAGTTCCGTATGATCTCACGTCTCTTCGAGGGCGAGGATTACATCATCGTAAAGCAGGGCGTGGACCGAAGCATCAGCGTGTACGATTTCATCTGGGAGGATGCGTCAACTCTTAAAGAGGACCAGTTGATCACGCGCTAAGTGCCCGGATTTATTTTACATTCAGGAGGATACCCTCTATGGTTAGCGAAAATCTACTGCAGATCCGCTCACGGATCGCGGCAGCATGCGAACGCTCCGGCCGGAAACCGGGCGATGTCCGGTTGATCGCCGTGAGCAAGACGAAGCCCGTTGAAATGATCCGCGAGGCATATGCCGTGGGACAGACGGAATTCGGCGAGAACAAGGTGCAGGAAATGTGCCAGAAAGCGGAGGAGCTCTCCGAGCTTCCCATCACCTGGCACCTCATCGGTCATCTGCAGAAGAACAAGGTCCGCAAGGCCGTAGCAGTAGCAGCGATGATCCATTCCGTAGACACGGTGGAACTGGCCGCGGAGATTCAGAAGGAGGCTGCCAGGAT
>CADBLW010000070.1 GCA_902795625.1 uncultured Lachnospiraceae bacterium
CAGCCGGTAGAGCACTTCACTCGTAATGAAGGGGTCGTCAGTTCGAATCTGATTTCCAGCTGTTTCGTTTTGTACTTCGGACGGAATGCGCGCTCGGAGAAGCAAGACGCCAGTTCGAGGCGTGGCTCAGTTTGGTAGAGCACCGTGTTAGGGACGCGGGGGTCGCGTGTTCAAGTCACGTCGCCTCGATCAATTACCCTATCTCCAGCCGGAGGTAGGGTATTTTTGTCATAAGGAGGTTGCCTTACTATGATGAAGATCCCCTTGATCATTATGACGATCGTCGCCATTGCGGCGCTGATCGGTACGTTTGTGTATGTGATGCGGTTCAACACGTCGGAGCGGCGCCGTAAGGCTTTAGAGCGCCAGCTGAACGACGCCAAGGCGCGTCTTTCCAAGGCGGAGGCTTTCGGACAGGAAAATGCTCAGGCGAAGAGCTCGCTCACGGAAAGCTACGACACACTTAAGAAGAAATACGAGCGCGCGCGCCGGATGGCGTACACGGACGCGGGAACGGATCTTCCGAACAGGCAGAAGCTTGCCGAGTCCTTCGAGGCAGCGAAGAAGAAATGCCCGGAGGGCGAGGAGATCGGTCTTGCGATGTTTGCCTTCCGCGGTGAGAACGATGCCGGTCCGAGTCTTTTGGGGCGCAACAACGCCGAGATGAAGCAGGAGATCCTGCAGCGGCTCCGCGGTGCGCTCAGCGAGGATGACGATGAGATCGCCGTGCTGAGTGATGATGCATTTGCCGTGCTCACGCGCAGGATCCAGCACCGCACGGACTATGAGAGCAAGATTGACAAGCTGTTCAAACTGCTTGCGCTTCCCATGATGAGTAACGGCGTGGAGGTTGAGCCTGTTGTATACGGTGCGGTGTCTGTCGCGCCGGAGGACGGCGACACGATGCAGCTGCTCGACATGAACCTCGGCCTTGCGATGTCTGAGGCGGTAAAGCAGGCGGAGCACGGAGAGAGCCGGTATTGTTTTTATACAAAGGAGCTTGCGCAGGAGACCATCGACCGTATGAGTTTCCAGGCGGCTGTGACGGACGCGGTCCGCGGCGGTGCCGTGGAGTATCCGTTTATTCCCCGAAAGCGTCTGGACGGCTCGGGGATCGAACAGCTGGCGGTTTCCCCGATGCTGAAGACGTCAGTCGGCGTTGTGGGCGGAGAGCAGCTGTTTGCCTGCCTTGACAACAGCGGTCAGACGATGGTTGTGTACGAGGCGATGCTGCAGCGCGCGGGCGACTGCCTGAAGCGCTTCTCCGAGATGGGCATCAACGACGTGAATATCGCAATCCCGGTTTCGGAGCGTGTCTTCTGCAACCGTGAGTTCATCAAGACGACCTACGATACGCTTCAGAACCTTGACGCGGATCTTCGCCGTGTCACCTTCGAACTTCCGGAGCAGGCAGTGATCCGCAACATCGACAAGGCGAAGGGGAAAATGCAGAAGCTCACCGCCTTCGGGATCCATTTTGCGCTTGAGACCGACGGTATTCCTGCCATTCCCGTGAAGGAACTTTTGGAGCTTCCCGTTTCGTACTGGAAGCCGAAGAACAGCGATGTGCCGGAGCCGGGAAGCGCTGCGGCTGAGAAGGCGCTCACCATCGTGGCGAAGGCGGCGCATCTCTTCGGGGCGAAGCTGATCGGTACCGGTGTGTACTGCAACGCACAGGAGAACATTGCGAGAGAATGCGGCCTGGATATCGCGCAGGGAACCCTGTACGGCGAGGCCATGGGTGCAGAGCTGCTCGGACACATGATCTCGGCGATGCGAAGCGAGATCTGACGGCCGGTGACGCGGTATTGCGCCGGAGCGCGAAACCCGCGCAGGCCGGAAAATTGTCGGATCTGTATACTTTCCCAATCCGTTTTCGTGCGTGTTGTACGAAAGCGGGCGACGCGGCCCGGAGCATCACCTCGGGAATGCTCTGTCCGGGCTCAAAATGCAGGGAAAAACGCACAAAAACGGGCATTCAGCTTCTCAATCACGGAAGACCCGAAAGTGTTGCGTTCCCAATCTGACTTATGATACAATCGGAGTTGCCGGAAACCCGGCAACTCTTTTTTATTCTATCCGGGGCGTTCGCCCCGATGATCTCCACGCGCGTGAACATACGAAAACAAAATGAAAGGACCCGACGGGGAGCCGGGTGTGTGTTTGCCATGAAGAATTTTCGTGAATTCTGCGAGTGCGTCTGTGAGCATCTGCGCGGAATGCTTGGGGAAGAATACTCGATTTCGGTGAAATCGGTGAGAAAAAACAACAATATTACGATGGACGGACTGCTGATCCGGCACGCGGATTCGCCGGTTGTGCCGACCATTTATCTGAACCCGTACTATGAGCAGTATGCGGAGGGCAGAACGATCCTGCACATCGCGGAGGAGGTGGCGGATGTGTACCGGTCCAACCGGGAGCCGTGGAAGGAGCCGCCGAACTTTGATTTTACGGAGATCCGCGACAAGATCCTGTTCCGCGTCATCAACCGCTCGCTCAACGAGGAGGAGCTGCTGCATATGCCGCACGTTGAGATCGGGGATTTTGCGGTCGGTTTCCAGTGGGTCGTCGACACGGATGATAAGCGCCTCGGCTCGGTTCGGATCACGGACGAGCAGGCGGAGATGTGGGGAGTGACGACGGAGGAGCTGACGGAGCTCGCGGTTGCGAACTCGGCCAGGGAGACGCCGCCTGTCCTGAAGAACATTGAGGAGGTGCTGCAGGAGATCCTCAGGGACAACGGCGGCTTCTACGGCGGGCTGACGAACGCGGATGTGGAGGAGGCGTGTGAGGCCAGGGATTTTCCGATGTATGTGCTGTCGAACAGCCGCGCCCACATGGGGGCGTCGGCGCTGCTGGCGCTGCCGTTCCTCGAAGAGTTCCGCGAGAGGATCGGAGAGGATTTCTGGATTTTGCCGTCGAGCATCCATGAGGTGATCCTCGTGCCGATGTCGAAGGTGTGTGACCGTGCGAAGCTCTGCGCGATGGTGCGCGAGATCAACGAGACGCAGGTGCCGCCGCAGGAGGTGCTCTCGGATGAGGTGTATACCTACGGGGAGTTTGAGAGCATGATGCCTGTCGAGTTCCGGACGCAGCTGCAGGCGGGGGTATGAGAGAAGGACACAACACCGCGAAAAGAGAACGGCGCGGCGGAAGAGCAGTGTGATGAATAAAAAATGCAGCCCGGCGGATTTCCGCGGGCTGCGTTTTTGTGTTGCGCCTGAAGGGATTCGAACCCCCGACCATTGGCTTCGGAAGCCACTACTCTATCCACTGAGCTACAAGCGCTGACAACGGTGTATGATAGCACAGTTTTCGGACAAAGTAAAGTGAATTGTTCGGAACCGGTCGGTGAAAATTGTCCGGAACCCGTAAGAAAGAACGGAGTTATCCGTTGATCATGTCGTACCGGTCGACGTTGGACTCGGGGGAGATTTCGACTCCCTCGGTGTAGTAGACCTGTCCGATGCGGCAGTTCGGGCCGATCTTTACGATGCGGCCGGTCACGGATGCCGCTTCGGTGTTCTCCAGAGTGATGAGATCGCCCTCGATGCTGTTCGTGACGGTCAGGGTGCCGTGGCCTCCGCCGGTGAAGAGACGGGCGAAGAAGCCCTTGTTTTCAACACGTGTGCTGACGGTGATGGTGCTGCCTCCGATGCTGTCGGCGGAGCTGTTGCCGCCGAGGACAATGTCAACCTTCTCTGCGTTGATCAGGCCCGCTGCGTGGATGGAGCCGCGGACGATCGCTTCCTCCGCGGAGACGTCCCCGTCTGCGTTGAGGGTACCTGTAATCTTCAATGTGGAGCAGCGGACCGGGCCGCTGTGCAGGGATCCCGCGATGTGGATATCCCTCTCGGCCGATGCCTGTCCGCCGATGTTGCCGCTTCCCGCGACGGAGATGCTGCCCGTGCGGGCGGAGCCGACAATCTTGCCGCTTCCGCTGATCTTCAGATCACCGCCGCAGGAGAGATCTCCCTCGACCTTTCCCGAGCCTGCGATGTGCAGCTCCGTGCAGGATACACTTCCTGTTAACTTGCCGCTGCCGCTGATGTGGATTGCTTCGTTGTAGTCGCCTCCCGGCAGACTTCCGCTTCCTGCGATGTTCATATGTCAGTTCCTCCCCTGAATCATTTTTTTTATCTGTTCCGTGACATCCTTTGTAGTTCCGTCCGCGCAGGTCAGTGTGACGCTGCGGATGTCGGAGGGACGGTAGGTGTGTGTGCCGTACGCGGTCTCCACGGTGACGGCTCCGTTGTTTGGTATCTCCCCCGAAAGCTGCGCTGCCAGTTCGTCCAGAAGCACTTCATCCTTTGTCCCGAGGATCCGCTCGACACGCTCGCAGATCAGTTCCTCCGGAAAATAAGTCTCCTGTCCGGTTACGGTCGCCTTGCGTATGAACCATTCATCGGGGATCAGCCCCTTGCGTTTCCATCGGTAAAGCGAGCCGTAGGAGATGCCGTAGCGGGCCAGAAGAGCCTTCTTGGAGATCAGGGCCTGTTTCTCGTCCATTGATCAATACCTCCCAGCATGTTCTCCTTTGCAGAATA
>CADBLW010000071.1 GCA_902795625.1 uncultured Lachnospiraceae bacterium
ATCCGCGATCGCAAATAACCCCACAAACAAGCCGCCCAACGTCATGTTCACTCCGTATGCCTTCTGATCATCCCCGTCGTTCCCCACAAGTTGCACCTCAAAGATCGGCGATTCCCCGTCGCCGCCCACCGACTTCATCATGTAGTCAAGCAGCGACGAGATCTTCTCCTTCTGCACATGTGTCACCTTCTCGATGGTGGAGAGGCTCGCCAGCTCGCCGCCCCGAAGCGTGTACAGGAAGCCGAGAACCCTCAGATTGTCCTGATCGGCCAGCATTCCGAAGAACTTCCTGACCTCGGTCGTGTCACGGAACCAGCGCTCAAAACCCTTGTCCTCCTCCGGCTGGCGCAGGAAGAGGAAGCAATCCTTGAACTTATCCAGGCGCATGAATGTGTACCCGGCGTCAAAGGATATCACGCTTGACATCCGCGCCGCGTTCTCATCATGCTGCGGCCTCTCGTAGTAATCGATGGAGTTTTGCCAGCTGCTGATCTGGATTGCCCACAGCAGGCGATGAACCTTATCGATGTACTCCTTCGCCCTTTCCTGGTGGTTGCCTTCCACCCGCCAGACCGACGACAGCTCATTGACAACCTGCTGCTCGATCGAGGCACGGCGTCCCTCGCGCCCGTACAGATAATCGGTGGAAACCTTGAAATAATCCGCGATCTTCGGGATCAGGTCCCCCTCCGGGAAGCTCCCGTTCTCCCATTTCGATACCGCCTGCGCACTCACCCCGAGGAAGTTCGCGAGCTGTTCCTGTGTCACCTTGTTCTCCTTGCGAAGCGCCTGTAATGATTCTCCGAAACCCATAGCGTTTCTCCTTTCTTGTCTTCAAAAACTTCAAAAATATATGTTCTCCCCTCAACCGATCCCGCGGCTTCGGCGTTGTTCTTTCGAAAAATTCGCCTCCCGGTTGATTTGTCTGCATTATAACACAATTAACAGTTGAGTGTTAGCGCTAATTCAAATACAAGTTTAGTTTCAAGTTGATTTTCCGGCCGAATTTCAACCATACGTTGTCCTCGAACGAGAAATCAACCGCGTGAAATCGCCTCGCCACGGAAAATTCTTCCCCGAAATTCCGCTCCGCCTCGATTTTCCGCGCAATTATCCGTTTTTCGGTCATTTTTCATTGCATTTTTGTCTGTTTCTGTTTCGCTTCGAAATAGTGACTGTTCATTTTCCGGATTATCCGATATAATTTACTCAGTTTTCAAATCCACGGATGAACGTGTTTTTGCAAAGGAGTCCTCATGTTCGGTATCCATCGGCCAGTCAAAAAAGAAGCACTGAAATACGGTGACCTGCCCTTTACTCTGCTGCGCAGCAGCCGCAGGACCGTTGCGCTCCAGCTCAACTCCGCCGGCGACCTCATCGTACGGGCGCCCCACAGCGTCTCCTACGACGAGATCACACGGATCCTGCAGTCGCGCCTGCAGTGGATCCTGGAGAAGCGCGATGCTCTGCAGAAGGCCAACGAGGACACCGATCTTCCGGAATCCCACTACTTCGACGGCGCACTCTTTCCGCTGCACAACGGCTGCATCACCCTGCGGCTCGACGAGGACCCCGCATCGCGCAACTACACGGTCACTCTGCAGGAGGGCCTGCAGGGCATGGAACTCCGCCTTCGCGGCAGCTCCCTTCCCCCGGAGGTCTGCAAAATGCTGGTGGCCCGCTGGGGCCGCAAATACGCCGGCGACTGGTTCCGCACCCGCGTGGACGCCTGGGCTGCCCGCATCGGCGTCACCTACCGCTCGCTCTACATCAAGGAGACGCGCACCCGCTGGGGCAGCTGCTCCAGCATCGGCAACATCAACCTCCACTGGAAGCTGATCATGCTCTCCGACCGCCTCAGCGACTACGTCATCGTGCACGAGCTGTGCCACCGCGTGGAGATGAACCACAGCAAGAAATTCTGGCAGACTGTGGAGATGCACATCCCCGACTACGCCGAGCGCCGCAAGGAGCTTCGCGCGATTGAGAAAAAGATTCTTAACTGGTAAAAATATAATTTCTTTCATTTGTGTACATACTTTTTCGTTATCAAGCGCTGTCGATCCGGCAGCGCTTTTTGAGCGGAACGAACAACCACCGGACCGCTCATATGACTCGATTGAAGCAACCGCGAATGCGGCGAGCAGCACTGGCATCGTATGACTCGCTTGTCGCAGCGAAGCATGCTCTGAGCACTTGGCGAGCGTAAGCGCGAATAGAGGCGCTGCGAGGGTGTTTGAGCGAAGCGAGTTCGGGAGCAGCGCCTCTTGACATGAGCGTGAAACGGTCGCTTAGTACTCAGTAGCCGCAGAGCGAGACAACGAGTCATACGGATAACCATGCGCTCGCCGCATGAAGGAAAAATGCTGAAAGAGTCGACAAGCCCCCGGTGAACCGTCGACGCGAGCCGCAATCTCGCTCCGACAGCCCCCGAGGGCTTACTTTGTATATACGGTAGATTGAAAAACTGTCAGGTAAAACCCTTCGATCCGGAAGACTTCCCGGATGTCGGCATTTTCCGAAAGATATTAATGATGGAACAGTCTGATTCCGGTAAATGCCATCACCATATCGTGGTCGTCCGCCGCCTGGATGACAAGGTCATCGCGGATGGATCCGCCGGGCTCTGCAACGTACTTCACGCCGCTTCTGAAGGCGCGCTCGATGTTGTCGCCGAACGGGAAGAACGCGTCGGAACCGAGTGCAACGTCGGTGTTCTTGTCAAGCCATGCGCGCTTCTCCTCAGCGGTAAATACAGCGGGCTTCGTCTTGAAGATGTTCTGCCATTTGCCCTCGGCGAGAACGTCCATGTAATCCTCACCGATGTAGAGGTCGATGGCGTTGTCGCGGTCTGCGCGGCCGATGGTGTCAAGGAACGGAAGGTTGAGAACCTGCTCGGACTGACGAAGCCACCAGTTGTCCGCCTTCGAACCTGCGAGGCGCGTGCAGTGGATGCGGGACTGCTGTCCGGCACCGATACCGATCGCCTGGCCGCCCTTGCAGTAGCATACGGAGTTGGACTGCGTGTACTTGAGGGTGATCAGGGAGATGATCAGGTCGATCTTCGCAAGCTCCGGAAGATCTTTATTCTTCGTGGGGATGTTCGCGAACAGCTCATCGTCGATCTTGAGCTCGTTGCGGCCCTGCTCGAAGGTGATGCCGTACACCTGCTTGCGCTCCAGCGCCTCGGGAACGTACGACTCATCGATCTGGATCACGTTGTAGTTGCCCTTCTTCTTGGTCTTGAGGATCTCGAGAGCCTCGGGCTCATAGCCGGGAGCGATGATACCGTCGCTCACCTCTCTCTTGATCATGTTGGCGGTGCACACATCGCACACATCCGAAAGAGCGATGAAATCGCCGAAGGAGGACATGCGGTCCGCGCCTCTTGCGCGCGCATATGCGCTTGCGAGAGGAGTGAGCTCGCCGAGATCGTCCACCCAGTAGATCTTGCGGAGCGTATCCGTAAGGGGAAGACCAACCGCAGCGCCCGCGGGCGATACGTGCTTGAAGGACGTCGCTGCCGGAAGACCCGTGGCCTTCTTGAGCTCCTTCACAAGCTGCCAGCCGTTAAATGCATCCATAAAATTGATGTAGCCCGGCTTGCCGTTCAGAACCGTGATCGGCAGCTCGCTTCCGTCCGCCATGAAGATGCGGGACGGCTTCTGGTTGGGGTTACATCCGTACTTGAGTTCCAGTTCGTTCATTATCTTGCCTCTTTCTTTATTCACTCGGAAGATCACACGGAAAATGCTTCATTTTCCGAAGGATCAAACGTTCTTGTTCACAATTCTCGTCTCGTACTTGCCGGTCTCGATATCGATGAAACGCACGAACAGGGAAACCTTGTTGTCCTCGTTCAGGGCATTCCACACGAGATCGGTAAACTCGTCGATGTTGCCTTCGATATCCACAAGCTCAGGCTCGCCCTCGAAGCTCGGAAGCGGGTTGCCGTCGCCCATGTAGGTGTGGATGAAGCGGCCGAAGCCTGCCTTCGGGTTCGTGTATGCAAACGTGAAGCGGTTGCAGCTGTCGGGATCGCCGTTGTCGCTCTTCAGGATCGACATCGCGTAGTTGTAGGTGCCGTTCTCCACATGCATGATACCGCTGATGCGGGGCGTATAGTTCGGAGCGTCGGGCTCGAACTCTCTGCCGCGGAGCGACTGCTCAAAGGTCTGCTGCTTGTCCATCAGCTCGTAGATCGTGTCGGTCTGGTCGCCGTTGGTGACGATGGTCTTGTTGCCGAGCACACGCACCGGCGCGTAGATGATCAGGCTCGGATCCGACAGTTTGGACGGGTCAAATGCCTGCGTACGGATGCCCTCACCCTCCGTGACGAACACGCGGTTGCGGCTGTTCACGCTGCGACCCATAATAAAATAGGCAGTCACGGCGCTCTTTCCATCCGCTGACCTGCCTATAACAATCCCGCGACCGGGATACGCATTGCCCTGTAAAACCTGCTTCAAAGACTGCATATTCATGGGGATTCCCTCCGTTTAGAAACTTTCGTGTCCACGGAAGTTCCCTCTCCCGCGTCCGTTCTCATTATAGCGAAATACGATCTCGGAATCAAGGCATTTTCGACGGAATTCGGGAGTATTTTTCGACGAAATTCCGATCCGCTTCGGATCCTTTTTCGTCGGAAAATGAACAAAAAAGCGGCCCCGCCGTATCCCCGGCAAAGCCGCTTCATCAGGGCGGCGGTCACCGCCCCGCAGTTTAGTATTCCAGTGTCTTCACGACCTCTTTCCACTCCTCATCCGTGCAGCTGTAGGTGTAGAAACGAATGCCGCCGTACCCGACCCGGTCGATGCTGCCGTTGACCGCGAAGTCGCCCTTCGCGGACACGAGGGACGCCGTGTTGCGGTAATAGAGAGGGATCGCCGCGTACGCGCTCAGGTATGCCTTCTCTAACAGGCCGTAGATGTCTGCCTGCGTCCGCGCGTCGTACTCCGAGAAGGCTGCCAGCGCCTTCAGACGGTCCTCCGTCGCGATCCTGCATTCGGGATCGACGCCCGATGCCCATTTGGCCCAGTTCTGCAGGGAGGCAACGTAATCGTCGCCGTCCACCCGTACCTTGATCATCAGCTTCGAAGTGTCAAAGCCGTACTCGACCTGGCTTCCGTTGCCCGTCGCGTCGTCGCAGTAGCACTTGTACAGGATGGAGAACAGCTCATCGGGAGCGCCGCCCCACGCGGAAAATATCATGTCCGCGCCGCCGGCATACATCGTGCCGTAGTAATCGCTGTCCGCCCTCATCGCAAGGGTCACCTTGCCCTCAAAACCGGTGCCCGCACAGGCCTCCGTAAGCGCGTCGTTAAGGAACTGCGCCATCTGCTCATAGAGCTCGCTGTCCTGATACACGAGGATCTTCAGTTCCACCTTCGACGCTCCGTCGTACGACTTGTCGGCGAGGCATTCCTCGTACGCCTTCTTCATGTACTCCCGCGCCTTCTCGATGTCGTATCCGGTGATCGTCTCATAAGCCGCCGCGATGTCCGCGTACTCCGTCTCATCGCCGAACCTCACGCCGTAGAGTCCTACAAGCGCCGCCTTGGCGCCCTCCGTGTCGCGGTACACCGTGAAGGAGTACGGGTCGCTTAAGTACGTCCGGTTGAACAGTCCGCAGCCGGGCGTGCCCGCAAGCGTGAAGATTGCGGTGAATTTTGCACGGTCGATCGCCAGCGACAGAGCATGCCGGAAATTCTCGTTCGCGAGGATCTGCGAGCCTCTCTGTTCCAGTGCGCCGCGGTCCGTGTTGAAGGACAGCTTCGTGGTGTATGACTGCTGCGTGAGCCGCAGATACGGGCTCTCCGCGTAATTCTTCAGGTCATCGCTCTGCAGTTCGACGCCGTCGAGCTCGCCCTTGCGGAACGCGCTGATCTGCGCGTCATGCTTGCCGATCACCTTGATGCATACCGCGTCGGTCTGATACTGCCCCTTGTGGGCGTCATCCGCGTAGCCGTACCACTGCTCGTTCCGCTCGAAGGTGATCTGCTTGTCGGAGCGGAAGGACGTCATCTTGTACGGACCAAAGCTCGCCGTCTTCTCGGCGCTCGTGCCGTAGTCGGTGGTGACGGACGCGATCTCCTCGCTGTCGGCCTTGACCTCCTTGCCCTCCGCGTTATAGAACTTCTTGCAGGCCTCCCACAGGTCCTCCTTAACGAGGAAAATTCTGCTCAGCCATTCGGGAACGCGGATCTCCGGATCGCTCACGGGCTCCCGGGTGATCAGCACGAGCTCGTACTCCCCGGTCTTGAGGATGCCGACCTCGTCCCATGTGACAACCGCGTTGTGCTTGCGGTAAGACATATAATTTTCCAGATGAAGCTCTGACTCGTTGCCCCAGATGTCGCTTCCGGTAAATGTGAGCAAAGCCGCGGCGCTCTCGTCCGTGACAGGGATATACCCTTCCTCATCCGCGAGGCCGCTCAGGGTTTTCCACACATCCTCCGGCATGTAACCGGCCTTGTAGTACTCCTCCAGGGAGTGCCCCTCCAGCCACGCATACGATGTCTTCAGGCCGAAGGCCAGGGGGCTGCCGTCACCCGCGGTGTACGTGCCGTCCTCCGACTTCATCTTCGCGTACCATTTTACGAATGTCTTCGTTCCGTCGTTGTTGACCGCCCAGTATTCCGTGCCGGAGTTGCGGTATTCCTCCGCGTTGCAGATCGCAAAATCCCCCGTACACACCTCCTCGGCGCGCGGGTTCTGCATGAGCGGGTTCAGCAGTTCCTTATAGGAATAAATATAGCTGTCCGCGTTGATCGGCGTTTCCTCATCCCATTTTGCGTTCCTGTTCAGGACGATCTTCCACGCTCTCCCGGTGTCGCCCTCGGCGATCCCGAACTGTCCGGCATACTCCGCCGTAACGTCCGCCGGCAGCTCCGCTGCCATCTCACAGATGATGCTCCAACCTGTCTTCTCCTTGTTCAGCACAAAATCATAGAAGCCCATCGACAGATACGAGAGGATCTGCTCGTCCGTCTCGCTCTTCCACGCGAAAGGGGACCAGTTCAGGCCGCTTCCGTCGGCGATACAGGTGTTGTACGTGTACGCCGCCTCATCCGAGTAATCCTTGCCTGAGACTCCCGCATAGGCCTCGTGTCCGACCTCGCCGTCCGCCGTCTTCTTCGCCGTCTTCACCGTTCCCGCGAAGATCGTGCCGTCCTCTTCCTTCACCGGCGAGAGGTCCGTTCCCTTGTCGGGCACCTCCGTCGGGACTGCCTCCGTGGGCGAGGGCTCCGCCTCTGTGGGCTGCGGCTCCTCCGTCGGCGTCGGTGTCGGCGTCTCCTCGGTCTCCGCCGGGATCACGGCACTGTTCGTGCACGCGGCCATGGAAAGCACCAGCACCAAAGCAAGCAGTACGGCTGTTATTTTCCGAAAAATCATGTCAATAAACCTCCTCGGTCTCCTGTCTGCGGGAAAATGTCACAACAATTTCATCAATTTGCAATTCTCGATCCCCTTGCTCCAGAACTCGGTGAGCGGCAGCTCGAGCGCGTTGCAGACGATGCTTGAGTTCATCGCGCCGTGCCCCACGATCAGCACATCCTCGCCGCGCTCCAGCCGCGGGTATACCTTCTCGCGCAGGAAGCTTCCGGTGCGCTCCATCAGGTCCCGGGTGCTCTCGCCTCCCTCCACCGGATCGTCATAGGACTCGGGATGGAAGAAAAATTCATTCACCGGGCAGTCCGGGATATCAAAACTGCTTTTTACGCCCTCGTATACGCCGAACGACATCTCCATCAGCCGGTCATCGTACTCGACCGGAACATCGCGGCCCCGAAGTAAGATCTCCGCTGTCTCCTTCGCCCTCACGAGCGGTGAACAGAAACAGATATCAAAGGGGATCTCCGCATATTCCTTCGCCGCCTCAGCTGCCATGCGGCGGCCGTCCTCGTTGAGCGGAATGTCTGTCTTGCCCTGTAGCATGCGCAGGTCATTCCAGTCCGTCCTGCCGTGCCGGATGATATACAGACTGCCGTTGGAGGGGCCTGTTTTATTTTCCGCCATAAAATTACCTCTGGTGTCAGAAAAATATTTCAAAAAACTCTTGACAATTGAATGTTTGTTCAACTATAATGCACTCAGATGAACAGTGGCTCAACTGTTTGGAGGATCTATCACATGAAAAACATTGATAATATAAACGAACACGATCACGATTGCAACTGCGAACTTGATCACGAACATGAACATGATCATGACTGCTGTTGTGAGCATGAGCA
>CADBLW010000072.1 GCA_902795625.1 uncultured Lachnospiraceae bacterium
ACGCATTTTCACCCCGATCAAGAAGCGCAAGACATTCTGGGGATTCAATCCGGTTGTGGTGAGAGAGTGCCCCGAGCTTGCGAGCATCCTCGGTGTTGATGTCAGCAAGCAGCAGAAGGACGCGTACCGGAAGAGCGAACTGGACTGCTACCGCGCTGTCTACGGCGTACAGGCAGGTTACGTGCCGAAGTTCAACGAGCTCGCCGGCGGAGAATACTACAGAAACTACAATGATGTTGTGCGCAGTATGGTTGCGGAGACGGCCAAGGGCAACGAGAGCGAATTGATCTACACGCCTCATCTGGACAAGACGTGGCATCTGTTCCTTCCGTACATCACGCCCGAGAAGCAGATCCGCGAGGACAGCAAGTTCTTCCGCCTGTTCTGGCTTGCGATGGCATACCAGATGATCTCCGTGAACGCGGAAGGAAAATTCCAGATCGCGCGGAAGAAGACTACCGCTACCGGTTCGTATCTGTCGCAGGAGCTGATCCTGAACAACGGCAAGCCGATCGGCCAGGCGAGCATTATCGATCTGATCGCGGCGGTACGGATCGACGGGAACTTCATGATCGAGGCGGAGCGCCTGGAGAAGAAGTTCCAGGAGGAGAGCCAGCTGTCCACGTATCAGGGAACGGAGTTCTTCGGAGGAACCACGAACGCGAGAAGCGCCAAGGGAAAGACCGAGAAGATCGGCGGTGTCGGCGCGAACAACGACTCGAACGCCGTCACGATCATCGCCAAGTATTTTGCGGCGCCGAGACACAGCGAAGAGGTCTGCGTGATGATGATCCAGTCGCTTGAGAAGCTTTGCCGCGAGCTTGTGGCAAGCAATTATGAGACGGAGAGCGAGGACGCGAAGATCCAGGGGAAAGCCCTTGAACTGTGCAGGGCGATCTACGAGAATTCGACGTCGCGCACGAAGAAGAGTATCAATCTGATCCAGCATTGGTTCTGATCGGACTGATCTGTTATAGTTGACGAATTCGGACTCGGTTTGCGGGAGGTGCTGCTTCCCGCAAACCGAGATTTGGACAGGAGGCTTAGGGGATGCATACATTTTTCGTTAATACTTCGGAACATGAACTGACCAAGTATCCGGAAGTGTTTGAAGTGATGGAGGAAACGCACAGACTCGTTTCCCTTAACTGCCCGCTGGCCAAATGGAAGGATGAGAACCTCGGGTTTAAAGCCTGTGTCAACAGGATGGGAGAGCTGATCGACAGCTACGAGGATATCAATAACGGTTTCAACCTGATCGTATACATCGATCTGTTCGCGTTTGAGATCAAGGATCTCTTCCCCCAGGATCTTCAGGAGAAGCATCGCGAGCGTTTTGCGTGCCTTACGGCACTCAGGTCAATGCTCCGGCATTACATCAGCAGCACGCTGGTGAAGGAATTGCGGGAGGTTCGCGGAAGCGAGCCCCAGCAGATGCTGATCCTGTTTGACGAGCATGTCAAACCGGATGACGAAGACCGGAATTCCCCTGACGGGAAGCGGCTGATCTACGAGAACGTCTCAAAGCTGTTCCATGTTTCCGACGATTCATTCATGGAATTCGCGAAGAATTTTCCGACGGAGGATGAGAGCGGTGAGCTCAAGCCGGAAAAACTTCTCGAAACAGTCGACAAAGTGATCCCCGGAAAGCCTGACAGGGAACTGTTGGCGGCATACTGCGGACAGATCGCGATGTTTATACAGGAAGTCCGCAGCGGCGCCGATACCAAGGCGCTGGATCTGTTCTATCAGAACGTTGTTGACGGGGATGCGGATGACAGAGAAATATTGATGACCTCGCTTGTCTCGAACCGAAGGCTCACGGATTTCAATGTAAACAAGCAGGAACAGACGCGGCGTGAGTTGCGCCTGTGTTTTTTCGTGCTTTCCTGCGTGGAGGATGAGACCGTTCTTGACGGCAGAGACGCCAAGACTCCGAAGGGTTTCCCGGAGATCAGCTGGGATCTTGTGTGCGCCGAACTGTCCAGCGAGGAGGGTGTGTTCCGCAGGAAGTATAAGGAAGTGACGGGCAATCTGCAGAAGTATTCCGAGATCGGACTGGCGCCGGTGCTGCTGCAGCTGGATAACGAGCGGTTTGCCCTCGATGAGTTCGGAAAGCCCGGGAAGGTTCTGGTTACCTCCGAGGTTGATCCGGGCGCGGACAGGAAGCAGCCGGACGATCTCACCCGCTCCGAAAAGGAATGGG
Source organism: uncultured Lachnospiraceae bacterium (assembly GCA_902795625.1). Taxonomy (GTDB): domain Bacteria; phylum Bacillota; class Clostridia; order Lachnospirales; family Lachnospiraceae; genus ISDg. The sequence continues at coordinate 2,207 of CADBLW010000072.1, forward strand.
TGGTGGACTCGGAGAAGGTCAAAAGCGACAATCTTCTTGCGGAAAATGAATATAAGCTGTTCGACTACAACGGATTCGACGATGACGGAAAGCTGACCGCAAAATCCTCAGAGGCGCAGTTCCTCGCGGCGGGAGAGAAGGTTCGGAAGAATCATGAGGATTATCTGAGCAAGCTGAAGGTGCACGTCTCGGAGATCCTCGCGAACTATGCCGGACGGTCCGATGAGAACGGTCCGATCCGGTTGAAGAAGAGAACCGTCAGCACCGGAGACAAGGACTACGACGGAACCGGCACGGAATACCGGTACGCGCGCAAGGCGAAGACAGCCGAGACCAGATCGCTGGATACGGTGAGAACCATCTCGGACGACGCATATGACACGAAGCGCAGGGAATACCTGGAGTACTGCGCCGGGAGACCGGTCGCGGTGGCCAACATCGAGGATCAGCACAACTGGTATGTCAACAGGATCAAGCAGATCTCGGAAAGCCTCAGGATGATCCTGTGGATCACCGTCGGAATGCTTGCGGCCATGATCGTGATCAGTCTGCCGTACCTTATTCTGCAGTGGAAGACGATCTCGGGCAGCTGGGGCAATTTGAAGCTGGCGGGCGGATGCCTGCTTGCGGTGCTTCTGCTCACGCTCTGCATTGTGACTGTCGCGACGGTGATCCAGCGCAGAAAATACTGCAAAACCTGGGAGATATTCCGGGCAAAATCGAGGGAACAGCTGAGTCAGAACGCCGCCGCGGCGGAAGCGTTTGACCGCATGCTGTCCGGTTATATTCCGTCGCTTCGTTGGATCTACGAGTACAAGGTGGATGTAGAATTTTACGAGGACTGCTGCAAGATCGCGAGAGCAAAGCTGCAGCACCATTCGCAGAAGCTGGAGCGCCGCGCGGAGACGGTGAAGAACATAAACCAGGATCTGGTGGACAACGCCGTGCTCAACGGCGGCAATGCGGATCCGTTCGACACGGCGAGTGATACGATCGATTACTGCCTGTCGTTCTGCTCGGGCGAGAACAACCGGAACTTCTACTCTATTTTTGACAAGCGCTTTTTAAAGACCATATTATCTGAGAGAACGGGGGTGCGGGATGAGTTCCAGAACAATTCTAATTAAAACATTGTTCCTGCTTGGTGCCGTCCTTGTTCTTCTGCTGCCGTTTTTGCTGGAAGGATTTTCCTATTGGTGGGACAAGAGAAAAAAGAGGACGTACAAGCGGTTCCGTATTGTTGTCTTCACATTCATATACATTGTTCTGATCACTATCGTTCTTTCTGTCGTTAAGGATCTTATCGACGGCGTGAGTGATCTTTCTGTCGTGCGGTGGATCGCCCGGAAAGTCTCACTCGGCGACCGGTTTATCTACTGCGTGAGCATCAGTGCCGCGATCATCATCAACTGTTTCATCGGTCTGCTGTTCCGCTGGCTGGCGCGCCCGATCAGAGTGCTGACGAAGAAACTCAATCTGCTTGTCCCGAAGAAGGAAGACGGCAGTTTCAGTCTGTTCCAGCGGATCGAACGGCGTGTCATCCGCTATTTCCACACGGAGACATGGTTCTTCGTTGCGAATATCTTAAAATACCTCTGCTTTATCCTGACGGGACTGTACGTCATAGTGTTCACCCTGTATGCGATACCCGCGGTGTTCCGCGCTGACTGGCTTCCGTATGAATCGCTGAACAAGCTGTTCCGCGTCGGCTACCGGTATCCTGTGATCTCGCTGCTCGGGCTGTGGGAGGCATATTACTTCCTGCGCGGCATCGAGCGTCTGGAAAAGGAGTGCCCGGAGCTTCTGAAGGATGAAGCGGAACTGAAGGACACGACTGTCAGTATGGAAGAGATCGACAGGGAAGTGAGAAAGCAGTTCGACGGATTTTTCGCGTGCGAGGTCAATCTGGAGGACAGCGTCCATGAGGAGATCGCATCTGACCATTCGGCGCTTACGATGTGCATTGCGGAGGCCGTGGAAAAGGATCCCCGCAACCCGCAGGGGCGCCGGGACGTCTATCTGAACTGTACCGATAAACTCACGGAGACCGATGACAGTGTGCTGATCAACGCGTCCTTCTTCTCCGAGTTTTCAACTTATTTTCTGCGGTATCTCTCCATCATCGTGGCCCGCGGGGACAATGTGGTCTTCGTGTGCAATTCCGACACGCAGGTGGAGGAGGTCTACCGCTATCTTCAGGAGAGCTTCTCGCAGCAGGTGAGCATCTACTACGAGGGAAGCCGCAGCTTTGATGTCAATTACGACAATCCGGTCTGGAAGATCGCGAAGGCCAAAGGCGAGCAGACGTCTGTGGAAAATGCGGTGATCGACGACTGCAGCATCCTCGTCACTTCTCTCGGCTACCTCTGCACCACGGATTTCGAGAGCCTGCACAGCAATTTCCTGCAGCTGCTCAACGTCGTTGTGCTTGTTGACAGTCTGAACACCGTGAACAAGTTTAACCGTCAGCTGACCATGTTCAACACGAAGCTGACGCACATCACCAAACGCAACGCCCTGCTCTCCAAGGACAGTCTGGTCAACGCGGGGTTCCGCGTGCGTTACATGTCGAAACAGGTCCGGTATGTGTGCTTTGACGACACGCGCACACCCGGCCTTGACAAGGTTCTGAAAAACCTGCTGGATGTTCCGTTTGAGTCCGCCGACGCCATGATCACCAACAAGGCGACCATGGTCCGCTGCTACCGGTATGAGGGCACGGCCGACCGCGAGGGACGCCGCAGCTGCCCGCAGTTTATCGATGCCCGTGAGGAAGAGGTCGGTGTTCTCATGAACATGGCTGTTCTCTGCCTGATGAGAGGCGCGTCCTCGGTGACTGTTTTCGCCGAGGATCTGATCCCGTATGCCAACATTGAAGAGACGATCCAGGCCAACCGCGGGAAGGTGTCCATCAGCGCGGACGGAAGCAACATCCGCCTGAACGCGCCGTGCTCCAACCCGGACAACTACTCCGTGAACATCGCGATGGATTCCGGGGACAATCTCCCCGCTGCGATCCGCAGATACGCGTCGATGGTTTCGGACCCGCCGGCGCTGATCATGGTATTCAGCAGACCGTATCTGATGCGGGATTACTATATCCGGAACGTGAACTCCCTGTGGAGCAGCGGCCAGATCGAGCGCATCCCGGTGGAGACCGGTACCTCGAAGGACATCGCGCAGAGGATCATGGTGAAGGCCAACTCCGGCGGAATCTCCGAGCGGGAGATCCTTGCGCTTGCCTCCGGCGACGCGCAGTTCGCGCCCTACGCGGACAACCACAATGTCACGGAGATCCTCCGCAAGGTGCTTCATATCTACGCTCCGGAGAAAAACGCGGAGCTGTTCCGCACGTTTGAATACTCCTCCTCGCAGGATTTCGATGAGAACGGCGAGTATTGTTCGGAAAATCATGTGAAACTCCGCAAGCGCGGTGAGATCTACGACATGATCAACGGCAGAGACATGGCCGTCATGATAAAATCGGGAACGGAGATCATTCTTCCGATGCCGCGCAGAAGGATCACACAGAACTATATTGCGGGGCAGAACCTGCTGTACAACGGCATCATTTACCGCATCGATGAGATCGATGTCGCCAAGGGGCGCCTGCAGGTGCACATTGCTTCCGGCGGCAAGAACAACGAAGTCTACAAATATCTTCAGGCGAGAGAGTACCGCGTCGAGCTGAACAGCGAGATCACGCGCGATACAAAGCACATCGAACTGCATCGGAACGAAAGCGATGTCCACGTCGACGATGTCTATGTTTCCGTGTTCCGCGCGCCGATGGAAGTGCTCACCAGGGGATATTATGAGATCGACCCGCACACATTGACGCTGAATGTCGGCGATCCCGCCAACCGCAGCAGGTATGTGAGCATCAGCGATCCCGGCAACGACGCGCTGGCGAAGCAGACATACCGCAAATACGGGAACACGACTGCCCCGACGGATTTCTTCCTGGAATCCGGCGATGTCAACACATACGCAAATGATGCGCGTATGATGTCAATCCGGATCAGGGGGCAGTTCGGAAGAAACCTTGACAAGACAATGCTTCTCGCGGCGGTGATGCTGAACGAGATCATTCACTCGATGTTCCCGTCCGTCGCCGATTCCGTGGTCGTGTGCCCGGTGCTTCACGGTGAGTTCACGGATGAAGAGGCGAAGAGCATTTTACGCACACAGCCGCAGCTCGTGCTCCGGAGTGATCCGGAGAGTGAGGAAAAGGATGAACTGCTCTCCGGGCAGGATTTTACGCTTGTGATCATCGAGGACTGCGAGACGGATCTCGGCGTCGTGTCGGTGCTTGCCACCGGCGGCGACGATGTCCTCAACACGCTGTTCAACCCGGTCTATGAGTATCTGAACTGGTATACGGGAGCGCGCGGAGACAGCAACTATCTGAAGTTCGGCTACGCGAACGCGTTGTCCTGCTTCGATATCGAGTCGCTGTTCCGGCTTTCGAAGATCCTCGGCGACGACAAGCACGACCTCAAGTTCACCGACGTCGAGTCCGTGATGGTGACTGAGACATGTGACTTCTGCGGCAAGAGATATGCCAAGAGCGAGCACCTCCGGGCACTGGAGGACGGGCGCCGCATGTGCAAAGCCTGTGAGCTGAAGATTGCGGGCAATGACAGGAAGACGCTCAGGACCGCGTTGGAACATGCGAAGATCTTCCTTGAAAGCTCGTACGGTGTCGCGGCTGATGAACTCGACTACGAGTTCTGCTTTGCCTCGAGCGCAAAGATCGCCAACACGCTGAAAAATAACAACAAGGTGAGCAAGCGGGGACAGGATATACCGCTGAAGGCGTATATTCTCGACAAGAAGGTTTACGTGGAAAATTCCATTCCCGCGGCCAATCTGTCGGAGCTTCTGGTGCGTGAGCTCACGCACGTGTGGCAGATCAAGAAGATGCCGATGCTTGACGAGGCGCTGGCGGAGGGCCAGATCGCGCTTGTCTCGCTGCAGTACCTTCGGTTCCTGCATCAGAACACGCTCGTGTCCGCGCGGACGACGTATTATGAGAGTACGGAGGGGATTGCCGGTATCGGTTACCGCGCACTGGTAAGCGATCTGCTGGCCAACCCGCGGTATAACAACAATCCGTTCCGCTATCTCCGTGAGAGAAACGGTGATGAGGAGACGGGTTCGAGACTTCCGAGGATTATCGCGCCCAATGAGTTCGGACGGCCGTATATCCCGAGGAGAATGGACCGCGTTGAGCCTGACCGGGTGACATATTTCTATTACGACCGGTTCAGCTCCGCCATGCAGGCCATGTACAACAAATTTGTCGATGGTATCTGCAGCTTCAGCGATACCATAACCGTTCCGGGCATTTCCGGGGAAATTGAGAAAATATCCAGTGCCGTAAAGTACGACCATCCGGAATTGTTCTGGTATACGACGTGTTCGTGGAGCGGTGATACGGTGCATCTGAAATACGGCGCGTCAAAGGATGAGACGGAGTCGCTGCAGAAGCAGATTTACAGGTGTGTTTCCCAGTATCTGAATGACATTGAGCCTTCCATGAGCGCCTACGATGTCGCGCTCCGGCTGCAGGCGAAGATCATCGCCGCGGTCGACTATGACACGATCGCGCTGAACCGGGAGGATGAGAACGGCGGCCCCGACAAGGATAAGATTGATTATCTCCGGACGATCTGCGGTGTCTTCATCAACGGCAAGGCAGTGTGCGAGGGATATGCCCGCGCACTTCAGTACCTGCTCCAGAGATGCGGTATCGAATGCGCGGAGGTTGCCGGCAACATCCGCAAGGAGACCAACAACGGCAAGAGCGAGACCCACGCGTGGAATATCGTGAAGATCGACGGGGACTATTACTACCTCGACGCTACCTGGGATGACAACTCCGACACGGTCCAGACCGTAAAATCCACCGATCTCGGCTTTGATTATTTCTGCGTCACGACGGAGGAGATCCGGAGAACCCGCGATCTTGATCTGTGTCCCACACCGATGCCGGTCTGCACCGCCATACGGGCAAATTATTACATGCACAATGATCTTGTTCTGGATGAATACAGTCTGGGCATGATCAAGAACATTGCTAAGGCGGCTGCGCTCGAGCAGCGCAAGTATTTTACGTTCAAGTGCTCAACGAAGGACCTGTATGTGGCCGCGATGGACCGCCTGTTCAACACCGGCAACGACGGCTATGAGGTCGTGGCCGCGGCGGCTTCCGTGAACCGGAAGATCCGGAGCAACGCTTACACATACACATGCGACAAGAATATCCGCACGATCACCATTAAGTTTAAGAATGCGTGAGAGGGGGCGGAGACGGTCGAACGGATAATATTCGGAACCGGTTGCCCGGAAAAAAGTGTGGAATTATAGCGAGAAATCGGTATAATAGGACTGGTACGGCGCTTCTTAAGTATGCTGCCGAACTTTTGCCTGCCTGATCTGAAGGCAGTTTTCAGAAGTATCAGCGTTGATTTATTTTCCGACAATACAATATTATAATACGGAGGAACCGCCATGGAACCCATCCACAGCATTGATGCGGAAGACGATCCTTTCGCATACCGCTATGACACACAGATGTTGATCGACCGCCGGGACAAGGATCTCGACGAAGACGAGATCGCGGAGTATATCACTACGCACATCGAGGGCAACTCACTGATCGCGGTCGGTGACGAGGACATGATCAAGATTCATTTTCATACGAATGAGCCTTGGAAATTGCTGGAGTACTGCAATTCGATGGGCGAGATCTACGACATTGTCGTCGAGGATATGATCCGCCAGTCGAACGGGAAGCAGGGCTGAGACCTATGATTTTCGACACGCACGCGCACTATGATGACGAATGGTTTGACGAGGACCGGGAAGCTTTGCTTCGCGGTCTTTCTTCGCGCGGCGTCGGGACGGTGGTCAATGTCGGCGCGTCAATGCGGGGCTCGCGGGAGTCCGTGGCGCTTGCGAAAGAGTGGCCGTTCGTGTACGCGGCAGTCGGGGTGCACCCGGATCACGCACCGGCGATGACGGAGGCGGACATCGAGGAGCTGCGCGCTCTTTCAGCTGATGAGAAGGTTGTCGCTATCGGCGAGATCGGCTTTGACTACGGCCACGAGGACGAACTCACCGATGAGGAGCGGACCGCGCAGCGCAGCGCACAGGAGTACTGGTTTCGCAGGCAGCTTGCCCTGGCGGCGGAGCTCTCGCTCCCGGTGATCATTCACTCCCGCGGCGCGGAGGCCGACACTTTGACTATAATGAAAGAATACGCGGAGGCGTTCGGGGAGAATCGTCGGTTTAAGGTCTCGGCGGAATCCTTCGGGACAACCGCCTCGACCGACCAATCTGCTGACCCCGATGCAAGCGTATCATTTTCCGAGAAACCCTTCCCCGGCGGCATCATCCATTGCTTCAGCGGCTCGCCGGAGACGGCGGCGGCTTATTGGAAAATGGGCTTTCACATCGGCGTTGGCGGTGTGATCACCTTCAAGAACGCAAGGCGGCTTCCGGATGTGGTGGCGTCGGCGCCGCTTGAACAGATCGTGCTGGAGACCGACGCGCC
>CADBLW010000073.1 GCA_902795625.1 uncultured Lachnospiraceae bacterium
CAAAACCCGCTGCAACCGTTTGGCTGCAGCGGGCATTTTTTCGTTGTACGGGATTCACCGACATTTTCCGAAACAGTTACTCCAGCGGGATCTCCACTCCGTTGACGGTCACGGTAGCGATGTCCGTGATCGACACGAAGACCGGATCACCGCCCTTGGTTGGCGAAAAGCCTTCCATGAGGTTGAAGTAGCGTTCCTCCTTCTTGCCGTCGTTGCCGTAAACATAACCTCCGGTGCTCATCCCGAAAGGAAGATTCGGAACCGTGTAGTACAGTGTGGTTCCGTCTTTCAGCTTGATCGAATCCAGCGTGTACTTGTAGTCAATTGACTTTCCGTGCGAGCGAAGCACCATCTCGAAAACGGTCAGCTCAACCTCATCCAGAGTGAATGTGCCAAGATCCCGGTTGACGGCGACAGTACGATCCTTCGCTTCGTAATCGTTCACCCAGTCGAACGTGAGGGTTGTTCCTACCTTCAGGTGGACAGGGAGATGACTGATATCCGTATCCGCAGAGCGTTTGTCAAAATAGGCGAGCATGAACCAGACTTTGCCGTCTCTTGCAAACGGCGCGGTGCCTATCGAAGCCCCAAGGTGTGAGCCTTTGATCTCCTCCGGGAAATCAACGGTACAGTTGATGGCGACGTGAATAGGGCAAGTATCTCCGCGAAGCCACCCGTCCGGTGCGTCGATCGGATAGTCGGTGCTGATCTCGATGATCATCGAGCGCCGGCTGGCGAGCATGTCCACGACGGTAAATGTATAGTCGTTTGCCTTGCCGCTGTAGCCAAGAGGGATGTACGCATCGTCCAGCTCCTCCGGAGTTTCCTCCGCACCGAGAAGAGCGACGAAACGGTTGTCGCGGATGGCCTTGGCGGCTACGAAGGTCCCCAGCAGGAGAACGGCAACGCAGGCCGCGATCAGCACCATGCGAAGGCGGGATCTGCGCACAGGTTTTGTTTTGCCGGCGGTCTGCTGCACGGAGAGACCGAGCGACGCGAGAGTCCTGCCGGCAACAGCGGAAGCGTCAAACTCTTCTGCGGGAAGATCCTCGAGAACGGTATCGAGCCGTTCGACATCGGCCTCCGTCAGCAGGTTTTTAAATACAGAGGGCGTGGTGCCCGTGGGTTTCTTTTGTTCATTCATAGGGCGTAACTCCTTTCTTCTTCAGGATCTCACGCAGGCGAAGCTTTCCGCGGTAGAGGATATTTTCCACTTTCTTCGTCGGAAAATGAAGCCTCTCCGCAATGTCCTTCACGCTGCGCCCGAGGTAATACCGTTCGAGGAAAATGCTTCGCTCGGGCTCGCCGAGCTCCTCCAGCGAGGTCAGTACCTCGTCTTGCAGCCAGTCGCTCACGACGTTGTCGTCGGTCAGTTCCGGCGACGGCGGTTCGATCCCGTCCTCCAATGCCCGTTCCAGGGAGAGAGGGGACGGTCTCAGCGCCCTCAGCCGGTCCCGCGCGACGTTGCGCGCGACGGCATAAAGGTAACTCTTCAGGGAGCAGGCCCCATCCAGCCGGATTCTGTCACGATGCTGCCATACATTGACGAAGACATCGGACACGGCCTCCTCGATCTCCTCCGGCGGAAGACCTGCAAGGATGGACCGGCAGATCTTGTGCACGGCGGGTCCGTAGGTGCGGATCAGCTGCTCCACACCGCGTTCCGGTTCCGTTGTCAACATTGCCAGGAGAGTGCGTTCGTCCATCCGGTTGCTCCTTTCCGAAGATTTCCTTTGCCCTACTATACGCTGAAACGCGTCATTTCACTCAAACAATTTTATACGGGAGGCACTACGTAGTCAAATAAGCGGTCAATTGCGGGTGCATTTTCCGAAAAAAGCGAAACGGATCACACGGAAAATAATATCCGGGCTTTCACAAAAGGCGCTGTTATGGTATACTGCACTGAGCAAGGGGGAGGAACAGAACAGGGGACTATAACGATACAAAGGATTTTCCATGAAGGCTTTACGAACCATACGCAACTATCTGTTCTACTGCGGGATCGAGCGGGACGAATACAACCGGATCAAAGAGGATGCGTACATCTCGAATTTCGTGGTATGGCGGATCCTCCATTTCTTCATGGCCGCCGTGTTCGCGGTGCTGTGTCTTACGGCGCTGGTCAATGACCTGTTGAAGACCAATGAGATCATTTACCTGGCCGCGTTTCTGTATTCCGCGTCTGTGATCGTATTTTTCTTCATTTTCCGTAAAGATTCAAAGGTTGTGCAGGTGCTCATCTACCTGTCGATCTTCCTGCTCTTTCTGTTCGGCTGCTTTATCTCGAAAAATAACCCGGTGGCGCCGGCGACCACGTTTATCGCGCTGCTGCTGATCACACCGATGTTCATTATCGGCCGGCCGTTCTTCATGGCGATCGAACTGAGCGCCGCGGCAACCGTGTTTGTGGTGTGGATGAGGTCTGTGAAGGCCTACGACGTCTGGATGGTGGATCTGATCAACGTGATCATCTTCACGATCGTCGGCATTTTCCTCGGAATCATCGCCAACGCCGTACGCATCCGCGAGTTCGTGCTTACGCGGAAGCTCAACATCCAGAAGGACACCGACGAGCTGACCGGGCTCAGGAACAAAAGCGCCCTGACGCGCGAGATCAACGCATTTCTCGCGGATAGCGCGACGAACCGCGGCGTCATGTTTGTGCTGGACGTCGACCGCTTCAAATCGATCAACGATACCTTCGGGCACGACGTCGGCGACAGCGTCATCGAACAGATCGGCGGCGTTCTTCGGAAAATGTTCGTCTCGGACGAGATCGTCGGTCGGTTCGGCGGCGACGAGTTCATCATTTTCCTCAAAAATACCAATGACCGCGATGTTGCCGGACGCATAGCGGAGGATGTCTGCGCAGGCACATCGGAGCAGGTCTCGCTGCCGGAAACCGGGCAGAAGGTCCGGGTAAGTATCGGTATCGCGCTGTACGGAGGAGCCGAAATAAGCTACACGGAGCTCTTCAAAAAGGCTGACACCGCGCTTTATCGGGCGAAATCCGACCCGGAGCACAGCATCCGTGTGTACGAGTGAGCCGGCGGAAATGTGAAAAAAGTGTGAATTATAAAAATGGGGGGTACCGTCTATAATAAAAAAAGGAGGTGACCGGTATGGATAAACGAGTGAGACAGAGAATTTGTTTATTACTTCTGTTTGGGCTGATGCTCTTGTTAGGGACGGCCTGCGGCTCGGGAACGTCTCAGGATACGAAACCATCCGGCGAACCTACGAAGATTGCGGAAGCAACAAAGCCTGTGGAACCGACGAACACATCGACACCGATACCGACGGC
>CADBLW010000074.1 GCA_902795625.1 uncultured Lachnospiraceae bacterium
CATAGATATTTTCCGCAGCGATCGAATGCGTTCCCTTGACAACCTCGGGGAAGCAGACGGGATAAACCATGTTAGTCATGTTGCTGTGCAGGTTGCAGCAGCCCTGGAAGAACGCAAGCTGCGCGCGCAGCGAATCAAACAGCTTCATCAATTCTCTCGCGAAGCCCTCAAAACACGAAGCAACATGGAGCTGTCCCGCGACCTCGAGCTCGTGGCAATCCTGGTACAGCTGAAGATCATCGTAGGAGACGCGGATCTCATTCTTCCGTACCTTCGTGGAGAACAGCGATTCCATGATGTCGAGCTTTCGCTTCGGCTGGTATTCGGAGAGCGAGTTCACAAGGAACCCGTCCGCCTTCAGTCCGCGTCCGATGCAGCCGCTGATCTGGATCTCACCGCCGTTGCTGATGGCCTTAAGAAGCGCTGTCTTCTCGTGGACAAGCTGCACGAAATCCGTGTTGAACTCCTTGAGGAAGTCATCGTAAAAGTCACGGAATATGATCCCCGTAAAATGTCCGTAGGTGTTGACGATCTCCGCCTTCAGCCGCTCAAGACCCTTCGCAAGAAGGTCCAGCTGCTCGATCGACTGGATCACCCGCACTGCGGGGAGCGGATTTCCCTTCTTCTTGTTGGTCGAACGGAAATTGGAAATGTCCGTCACGACTTCAGCCACGGTGGCATAGAGAGAAAGGATCGTCTTTTTGTTCCGGATCGCGTCGCGGAGGGCGCTCTGCCGATGAAGTATATTTTCCCTGTCCGTAAGCGGGGAAAGCAGTATTCTCTTGCACTGCTGGTATATGAAATTGTCATTTTTCGCCATGCTCTGAAGCACCGGCTCCAGCAGAAGGTCGTTGATCAGATCGTCCTTGAACGGCGCGATATCTTCGTCTTCAACATACCCTCTGCGGTTTAACAAATAAGCTTTCATAAGAGTATCCTTCCGAAGTGTTATCGCCGTCCGAGACGATAGTTGATATGGCTGTAGTCGAGTTTATACTTGCTGACGATGGAGTTTGCGTACGCAGCACCGTCGGCGCGTTTGCGTACGATCCGGTAGGTACGCCGGTAGCTTCCGTCCTCCACGACGGTCGCAACGAGGCTTACGTAATCGTCCGAATCAAACGCGATCTCAAAGGTATGCGTCACGTAGAAACAGATCGCGTTCCTCGACAAAAGACGCTTCAGAAGGTCGCGGCTCATTGTGAGCGCGTCCGCGGTGGGCGCTGATGTGAACAGCTCGTTCAGGATGACGACGCTTCGGTTGTCGAGATCCTCAAGCATTTCACGAATGCGCACGATCTCGTTGTGAAGGCGGCCCTCCAGCCCTTCCGTGCCCTCCTCGTTCGCAAAATGCGTATGGATACCCGAGCAGTACGGAAGCTTGCACACTCCGGCAGGCACCGGAAGTCCCATCATGCCGAAATAAAAGCACTGTCCGAAGGCGCGGGCGAGAGTCGTCTTGCCGCCCTGATTAGGGCCCGTGACGATGATCGCCTTCTCAAAGTTGGCCTTCATGATATCGTTGAGGACGACTTCTCTGTCCGATTCCATGTTGTTTAGCGCAAGCACGATATCGTAGCAGTCGTCCATATACAATTCCTTGTCCTTCACGATGAGAGGCATCGTGAGCGGCACGCCCCACTCCTTCACGCGGTCCATGTATTCGAGGTTGCAGATGTAGAACTTAAGCTCCTTGAGAAGGTCCAAAACCTCCTGCTCGATCACTCTCGGACCGCGGTTGCCGAAGGCCTCCAGCTGCAGGAACGCCTGGCGGTTTTCCTTCTCCAGCTGCTTCAGGATAAAGGTTTCCAGCGGAGACAGTTCCATGGAGGGGAACGGCGATTCCCTAAACGGCACAAAATCCTCATACTGCATCGTGCGCGCGAGCGAGGAACGGATCGGCGCGCAGTAATCCTCGAAATTGTACGCGAGGTCGAAGGTCGTCTTCTCCTTGTTGATCGTCAGGTGAAAACGCATCTTCGCGAACTCTCCCTTAAGCTGTCCCGCCGTCTCGCGCAGTCTCTTGACTCCCGCGGTGTTCAGCGTGTGGAACAGATCCTGGTGCAGCGCGTAAAATGCTCTTGACTTCGGCGGCGTGGTGTTGAACTCCACACAGAGATCCTCCATCGCCTGGTAATATGCGGTGACGCAGTCGACGTACCACTTGCATTTCTGGACGTTGACAGTCACATTTTCCGCGCATTGACGACATGTGACGGCCTCACCGATCTTCGCGATGAACGAGGTCACTGCGTCGCGTATGGACGGCGTCATCAGATCTTTTACGATCTCCTGGCGGTATTTTGCGCCTTCAAAGGTACCGCACGTAACCTTGAAGTACTGCTTGATCTCATCGTCGCCGTAATACGCGGATATGCGTTCGGCGTACTGATCAAGATTGATATCCCGGAAAAAAGCCGGCTCCGGAAGTTCCAAGACTTCCGCGTACGAAAGCGGCTGGTCCGGAAGAAACAGACTGACCATAGTAATCCTCCCCTACTTCTCCCTATCGGATCGTCATTGTTCCGACCTTTGTCAGATTCTCATGTGTCATCATGGAGGTATCGCTCCACTGGATGATGTAATCGCGTGTTCCCGGTGTCTGGGAATCATTGATGCGGATGTCAAGTCCGAAGGTGTCGCTGCGATCCTCCGGCGACAGTGACCAGAATATGGACAGCTCGATCAGATATCCGTCGTCCGTCTCCGTGACAACGTGATCGATCAGTCTCGCGTCCGCGCCGCTTCGCTCTTCAATTTCCCCGTTTCGCATAAAAATGTAATGGCTGTCACCGGCATGATACCGCTCCGGCTTCTCGCCGTCCTCGTTCAGATAAACCTCAACGCTGTCGCACCTGGTCGGAGCCTCGCCGGTCAGCTGCCTGGTCGTATCTTTAACCTCGATGCAAAGGTACAGCTTTTCATTGTCGCAAAATGCCCGGAAGGACGCGGATGCCCCGCTCTCTCCGTACACCGGATTCTGAAGTTCATAGGCCTCGCATACTGACCAGTCATCCTCGATCATTCCGTCAACCCGTATGGACGGAAGTCTGGAAGCCAGCATCTCAAGGTCTGATCTTGTGTATTCGTATTTCTTGCCGAGCTCGGGATCCTTCGGATTGACACGCGGATACTGCGTCGGTGCCGCACCGTCATTATCCGGATCTCTTCGCGCCTGGGACTGTGTCTGCGTCTGCTTTACAGCGTCCGCTCTCTTCAGGAACGCGTTAAACAGCAACACCGCTCCCAGAAAAACCACTGCGAGCGTCAGTACCGTCCTTCGATTGTTGATCAAGCGTTGTCTCATAGTTCTCCTGCGTCAATCCATGGTAAGCGTTCCCACGCCGGTCAGTGTGAGGTCGGTGTGCCCACCGGTGTCAGCCCACTGCAGCATGTGAATGAGTTGTCCTTCCTCCGCGTTGTTCACGCGAACGTCGAAACCGATCTGGCGGTCGAGTCGTCCGGTGACCGTCAGCAGAGGGATCCGGACCTCAACATAATATCCGAAATCCGTACCGTCGCCGTAGGCACAGCATTGATAGCCCTCCGCCTTGGCTCCGGGTCCCAGAAAACCGTTTCCGTCCCGATCAACGATATAACAGGCGTCGCCGACGGAATACACCTTATTTTTCCTATTGTCCTCGTTGATAAACAAAAACACGCTGTCGCGGTCGTATACAGACTCCGCGGACGTGTCCGGCGTCGGGTCGAACACGTGCACAAGGACATACATACAATCCTCTCCCCAGATCACGCGGAACAGCGCCGAGGTAGGTTTTCTGTCGCCGTACACATCATTTTCCAGACGATATTCCTTGGCAAGCTTCCAGGAATTGCCGGGAGTGCCGTTTACGCTCGGCAATCCGGTCTCGGTATAGCCGCCTACGTCACTGACGGTCGGATCCCGGAAGCCGAAGGTCGGCGTGGGCGGATCCGTCGGACCGTCTGTCACGTTCGGACCGGGCGTATCGTTGCCGGAACCGTTCTCCGTCGCGTTGGTGCAGGCGCACAAAAACAGAGCGAGCAGTGAAAAACATACCGCGCACAGGATAAACGGTTTGATTGTATTGCGTAAAATTCTCATTGCTGCTCCTAAAGTTACAGGTCTGTCCGCATGATATCTCCGACCTCGGGAAGCTCAGAGAGGCGGACTCGCACGATACGGCTCGCGTGCGGGCAGGAAGGGATCATTTGCCCTTCCTCATCATACATTTCCAGGACACTGACCGGCAGATTTCGTCCGTCGGGCTTCATCACAAGGATCGTGTCCCCGGTACTGAATTTATTTTTCTGCAGAAACTCCGCGGTGCCGTCGGGGTACGTCTTCGAGATCGTCCCGAGGTATACCGACTCGCGTCCGTTCTGTGAGTTTTCATAGGATTGTGCCTCCTCCCCGGGACGTCCGAAGAAGAAGCCGGTCGTGTAATCACGCGCCGCGCTTTTGTGGATCTCGGCGAGGTATTCGGGAATGTTTCTCCTGTACTCCTCCGGATCGCGCAGACAGGTGTCGATGGCCAGCCTGTAGGCGCGCGTCACTATGGCGACGTAGAGAGCCGTCTTCATGCGGCCCTCGACCTTAAAGCTGTCGATGCCGGAGGCAAGCAGCTCAGGGATGTGCTCGATCATGCACAGGTCACGGGAGTTGAAGATATAGGTTCCGTTGTCGTCCTCCGAAACCGGCATGTACTGGCCGGGCCTTGTCTCCTCCACAACCGCGTATTTCCATCGGCATGGATGCGTGCAGGCTCCCAGGTTGGCTTCCCGTCCGGTCAGAAATGCCGAGAGAAGGCACCGTCCTGAGTATGAGATGCACATCGCGCCGTGGATAAATGCCTCGATCTCCGCTTCCGCAGGGATCTTCGACCGTATCGACCGGATCTCGTCAAGGGACAGCTCGCGGCCGCATACAACGCGCTCCGCGCCGAGGGAATACCAGAACCTAAACGTCTCAGCGTTGACATTGTTGGCCTGCGTGCTGATATGTAACGCTACGTCAGTTCCGAGCACTTCCTTTGCCACGGAAAATGCCCCCGGATCCGCGATGATCACGGCATCCGGACGGATCTCGCGAATTCGCTTAAGGTACTCTCGAAATGCATCCATGGAACCTTCGTGCGCAATGACGTTGGTGGTCACATAGATCTTCTTCCCGCGCTCGTGACAATACTGTACTGCCTCCTTAAGCTCGTCGCAGGAAAGATTTTTCGCTTTTGCGCGAAGGCCGAAGGCCTCGCCTCCGACGTATACGGCATCGGCCCCGTACCGGACCGCCGTCTTAACAACATCG
>CADBLW010000075.1 GCA_902795625.1 uncultured Lachnospiraceae bacterium
GCGAGGTCGCATGGGCAGGGCGTTTTGTTGTTGCACTGATCTGCGTGGTGGCATTGTTCATCGCTCTCACCGGCAACAGCACCATCATGGATCTGGTCAGCAACGCATGGGGCGCATTCGGAGCGGCGTTCGGTCCGGCGATCCTTCTGTCGCTCTACTGGAAGCGATTCAACTATGCGGGCGCGTGCAGCGGTATCATCACCGGTTTCGTCGTTGACATCGCCTGGGGTGTGCTGCGCGGCGCAATGATCCTCGAGAATCCGGTCATCAAGGGCACGATCGGCGGATTGTACGAGATCATCCCCGGCTTCCTGGCGAGCCTGATCGTGTGCGTTGTTGTTTCCAAGTGCACCGCGAAACCCTCCGCAGAGGTTGAGGCACTCTTCGATGAAGGCGTTGCCATGACCAGGCGCGATGACGAGGCGGAAGAAGCCTAAGAAGATTGTGATAATTAATAGCCGTGGCTGAAGAAGCAAAAACGGCTTTAGAAAGAAAGACAAACCGCCGGAACGAGGCGGCGGAAGGACAGGGCAGTATGAAGGATTTTCCGAAGAAAATCACAGGCAGGCGCCGCGCAGCATTGATCTTGCTTGTTCTCGGCGCGCTGCTTCTGAGCATCGATATCAGAGTTCACACGAAGTATGCGTACCCGGACTATGAGTTTGCGGAGCATTACGGCGCGGTGACACAGAGGATGATCCTTGAGGATGTTGTCGGAACCAGACTGACAATCGATTACGCGTCGGAGTTCCTCGGATATCTGTTCCTTGCCGCATCGCTCATCATCGTGTGGACGTACGCAAAGCCGCAGGTGAAGCTGAAGGACGAGCTCAAGAAGCTCGCCGCGAAATTCGGCTGGATGATGCCCCGGGTGAACGCCAAATACGTCGCGATCCCCCTGCTCGGAGCGGCACTCTACGCCGCGGCGCGGCTGCTGCCTTACTGTGTGAACGGGATCCGGCTGTACGGACCGGAGTATTTTATCAATTTCGGACTGGCCATCGTCTCGGCGGCGGCGCTGATGTTCTCAACGCTGTGCTTTCTGCGCGAGTGCGACCGGTTCCAGAACCACAAGGAGACGCAGCTCATCTATCTCTTTGTGTTCCTGACGGCCTTCACGGGGCTGATCAAGGATTTTGCGGCGTTCTACGGACTCGGCGGGGTGCGCTTTGTCTACATGCTCATCAACACGACGACCGTTGTTGTCATGTGCGCTCTGCTCATCCATTATGTGCACATTGAGGAGGTCGTGGAACGAAAGGCGGCGGCAGAGGCGCTGTTCTCTCCGGAAAATGAGGAGCATGAAGAAAACGCCATCTTCTTCAAGGAGTAGGCCGTCGAATTAAGTTAAATGTGAAACGGAACGGTGAAATGCCGCGAGGCATTTTCCGAACGTTCACATAGATGTACGGCCCCCGGAAAGGGCCGGCAAAAAAATAATGATTGAGGAGGGATTTAATTATGGTTTTGAAAAGCAAACAGTACTCGCGTGCGGTCGGAAGCTGGCTGCTTGTACTCTTTCTTACCAACGCTTACTTCGTGTTTGTGACGATCTGGAAAATTTGCGTCGAATCTGATACACCGTATGGTTCCATGCTCAAGACGCTGTTTACGGATGATAACTTCAAGGAATTCATGTATGTGCTTTGCGGCGTGCTCCTGGCACTCTTTGTGCTCATGATCGCGATGTATGCCAACAACCGTGGATTGTTCTTCCTGGGTGTGCTGCTGGATGCCGCGTGCTTTGGCTATACGGTATACCTTTGGTTCGACACGATCGATGATTTCGGCGACCTTGACTGGGACACTCCGTTCACGCTTGAATTTATCGCGCAGTACCCGCTGGCCGGGCTGGTTGTCCTGTTTATGCTGCTTATGGCGATCGCCCTTGCAGCAAAGGCATCGTCTGCCAAACTCTTCGGCGTGCTTGCGGTTATTTTCTCAACGCTTGAAATGCTGCTTGTAGTTGCCCTTGACATCATCCCGTACCTTACGGACGCGGACGAGTGGCAGAGTTATCGTCTCGGCGGATCGGAAGCGAGTTTCCTGTTAGGGGAGAGCGGTGTCGGCAGCATGGATTATTCGACCGTTTTCGGCTATCTGCCGAGGTTCGTGATCGCGATCCTTGTCGTAAAATGGGCGAAGGCCCGCCTCAGCGAAGTCACTGCAGACAAGGCTAAGAAGGCTGCGGAGCAGGCTAATCAGGTAAATCCTTACAGCACGAACATAGCAAACCCGTACGCGGCAGCGACGGCACCCGTGGCACCTGTTGCGGCACCTGCTGCACCCGCAGCACCTGCACAGCCCGCTTATACGGCACCTGCACAGCCTGCATACCAGGCACCGGCACAGCCCGAGTACAAGGCTCCCGAGCAGCCTGCATACCAGGCACCTGCTCAGCCTGCATATCAGGCTCCCGAGCAGCCCGTTTACCAGGCTCCCGAGACGGTTTCCGCAGCGCCTGCAGAGTATGCGGCAGCGGCGGTTGAGACGGCGAACACCTATGCAGACGCAGCGGTCGATACGGCTAACAATTACGCTGACGCAGCTGTTGACGCGGCTAACAATTATGCCGGCGCAGCTGTTGACGCCGCTAACAATTATACCGGCGCAGCTGTTGATGCGGCAGACGGTTACGCGGATGCTGTGACCGGAACCGTGAATGATTACGCGGCAGCGGCAACGGAGACCGCAGACAGCTACGCGGATACGATGGCTGACTATGCGAACAGCTACGCGGATGCAGCGGTCAATACGGCCAATAACTATGCGGATGCGGCAGTCGATACTGCCAACAACTACGCGGACGCGGCGGCAACTGCGGCTGACGGTTACGCGGAAGCAGCGGAAAATGCGCTGAAGAACGAGTAACATTTTCCGCGCGATCCGGTGAGATCGCGAATAACTGAGACTAAAAGACGACCCTTCGGTGAGGGTCGTCTTTTGTGGTTCAGGTTTAATTAGGTCGCGGGTGTTTACGTCTCCGCCTTGACAGCAGCGTCTTTGTCTGTCACGGAGTTTACGTCTCCGCCTCGCCGGCGTCATCCTTGTCCGATGCGGCGCTTAAAC
>CADBLW010000076.1 GCA_902795625.1 uncultured Lachnospiraceae bacterium
CGCTCTCATAGGCAGGCCGTTTCTGCGGAACTCGCTTCGCTCAAACAGTCCTCGAAACGGCCTAATCGAGCTTGTAAACACTAAGTCGACTTCGCGAGGAGTGTCACTCCTCGCGAATATCGCAAGCCCTCCGACCGGACTTGCCGTATCGTCGTTATAAGCACAAAACGGAAGGAGATGTCTTTCCGTGCTCTCGCCTTCGGCGCAAAGAAACGAACCGGACGCAGACGTATAAGTCAGAGCGGCGCGAGGGGTGAATGAGCGAACGGCGGGATTATTCTTACATTGCGTCGTGCCTTGATTTTACGTGGGTTCTGGAGTAGAATATGGAAAACATGCGTAAGAATAGTTATGAACTGTCAGGAAAGAAACTGCGATTTTGTTGCGCAGGGAATTAAGAGGGGTGTTTCATGACGACACATGAGAAAAAGGTACTGGTGATCGGCCACAAAAATCCTGATACGGATTCGATCTGCTCGGCCATTGCGTATGCGTGGCTGAAGGAGCAGAGGACCGGCAAGAAGCATGTGCCGCGTTGCTGCGGCGAGATCAACGCGGAGACCGCGTACGTGCTGAAGCGGTTTGGGGTTCCGGCGCCGGATTATATTGAATATGTCGGCACGCAGGTGAAGGATATCGATATCCGCGAGACGGCGGGTGTGGATCGCGATATGTCCTTAAAGCGCGCGTGGCTGATGATGCAGGACAGCCACGTTGTCACGCTGTGTATCACGGACGCGGAGGGGCATCTCGACGGTCTGATCACGATCAGCGACATCGCGAAGGCGGCGATGGAGCTTTCGGACTCGGGGATCCTCTCAGCTGCGGCAACGCCTTATGCTAATATTCTGGATACCCTCGACGGCACGCTTGTCGAGGGCGATATTGAGGGTCTGCGGTACACGGAGGGCAAGGTGCTGATCGCGGCGGCCAATCCGGATCTGATGGAGGATTACATCAAGCCGGGCGA
This sequence comes from uncultured Lachnospiraceae bacterium, assembly GCA_902795625.1. GTDB lineage: Bacteria > Bacillota > Clostridia > Lachnospirales > Lachnospiraceae > ISDg. Next base: position 971 of record CADBLW010000076.1, read on the forward strand.
CCTGGTCATCCTCGGAAACCGGTACGAGTCGCAACTCTGCGCCATCGAGATGGGTGCGACCTGCCTCGTGGTGTGCGAGGGTGCAAAGGTTTCGATGACGATCCGAAGGCTTGCGGAGGAGCACGGCTGCGTCATCATCAGCTCACCGCACGACGCATTTACCGTGGCGAGGCTTATTGACCTTTCGATGCCCATCGGGTATTTTATGACCACGGACAATCTGATCACCTTCCGGACGGACGATTACATCGACAGCATCCGCGATGTCATGGCCAAGAGGAGGAATCGCGATTTTCCGATTTTGGATCACAAGGGGATTTACCGCGGGACCATTTCCCGCCGGAACCTTATGGATATGAGCCGCAAGCAGGTTATCCTGGTGGATCACAACGAGCCTGCGCAGGCGGTGGACGGCGTTGAGGAGGCGGACATTCTGGAGATCATCGATCACCATCGGATCGGCGGAATGTACACGTTCCAGCCGGTGTATTTTCGGAATGAGCCCCTCGGCTGTACGTCAACGCTGGTGTACCTGATGTATCGTGAGCAGAATGTGGAGATCCCGAAAGATTTTGCGGGGCTTCTGTGCGCGGCGATCCTTTCCGATACGCTTGCGTTCCACTCGCCCACGTGCACGGAGATAGACCGGAACGCGGCGCTTACGCTTGCGGCGATCGCGGGCGTTGACACGGAGGAGCTGGCAGGCGCCATGTTCGCGGCGGGAAGCCACCTTGCCGAGCGTACGCCGGAGGAGATCTTCTACCAGGATTACAAGAAGTTCAAGATCGGCTCGATCACGCTCGGTGTCGGGCAGATCAACTCGATGAGCGCGGAGGAACTTGCGGGGATCGAGGAGAGACTGAAGCCGTTCCTGGTGGAGATGGCCGGAAAGAGCGGCATCAACATGCTCTTCTTCATGCTGACCAACATCACAAGCGAAACGTCGCGCGTACTGTTCGCGGGCGACGGCGCGAAGGATCTGCTGGAGGAAGCATTTGCCGTGAAGGCGGAGGACAATGTGTGCGTGGTGCCGAAACTGGTGTCGCGCAAGAAGCAGCTGATCCCGGGAATCTCCGCGATGCTGCAGAACTGATTTTAACGGAGGATGCTATGCATATCACTTTGACAGGCAATCTTGGAAGCGGCAAATCAACCGTGTGTCGGATCCTGGAGCAGCAGTACGGCTTCGAGATCTACTCCACCGGCAAGGTCATCCGTTCCATCGCGGACGAGATGGGGATCTCGGTTCTGGAGATGAACGAACTGATGACGAAGGATCACAAGTATGATCACATGATCGACGACCGGACGGCCCGGATCAGCAGGGAAAATCCTGACAAGGCTATCCTGTTTGACTCGCGTCTGGCGTGGCATTTTGTGGAAAAATCCTTCAAGGTGTTCCTCTCGGTGGACCTGGCGGAGGCGGCGAGGCGTGTGTATGCGGACGCGAGCCGCGGCGAGGTGGAGAGTTACAAGAGTGAGGCGGACGCGGCGGAGCAGCTTGCTGCGCGCGCGGCCAATGAGGACGCCCGCTACAACGAGCTCTACGGCATCCACTATTTTGACTTCAACAACTACAATCTCGTGCTGGACTCGAGTTTCCTTTCGCCCTCGCGCATCGCGGAGGCTTTGATCGGCGAGGCAAGAGCGTGCCATACGTGGGACGGCTACGGCAAGACCGGCCGCATGCTGGTGTCGCCGAAGCGGCTCGGCTTCGTGTCGGACAAGGAAGTGACATTTGAGCACGGCTATGTGTACCCCGAGCCGGTGAAGATTGCGGTGGACGGCAACACATTTTCCGTAACGGAGGGCGCGGAGATCGCGCAAAAGGCGGCGGATGACGGCTACGCATACGTGGCGGCCGTGATCGACGGACAGTGAGA
>CADBLW010000077.1 GCA_902795625.1 uncultured Lachnospiraceae bacterium
CGCGCCATATCCGCGCTCTCGGGCTGTATCTCGAGCCCGACCAGCTCGGCCGCGTCGGTCTTCGCGGACAACAAAAGAGGCAGGATGCCCGTGCCCGTTCCCATGTCCAGACACCGCTCTCCTGCCCTAATTTCGCAAAATGCACTCAGCAGAACGGCATCCACTCCGAAGCAGAATCGCCCCGGATCCTGGATGATCCAGAGATTGCTGCGCTGCAGATCCACAGCGCGCTCGCCGTCCTTTAAGTACGTTTCCTTATTCACGCGATTGCCGCCTTCCCGCCTACCGGCTATCGTATTCGTCAACCGTCATTTGCCGCGCCGCTCTCCGGCTCGTATCAACCGTCATACCGATGCGTCTCGTTCTTCTCCAGCTGCTCCAGCTCGCGGAGATCGTCATCGTCGTCGCGTCCGTTTCCGTCCTCATCGCGGTAGCGGCGCCCGCTGTCATCCTTCTTGTCGGGGCGCTTGCGGCGCGGGTGGAACTTCAGATCGTCCACCGGATATTCGCGAACTTCCTTCTCCTCGCCGTCCGATCCGTTCACGAAGACGAGCACTTTCACGCGCTGCTTGAGCACGTTGAGGTCCTTCACCTCGCCGGTCAGGCCGTCCGGCGTCTTCACCGAGTCGCCGATGTTCGGCAGGCGGCTGTTGAGGTATTCGTAGGCGTCCTCCTCATTTTTCAGACAGCACATCAGACGCCCGCAGTTGCCGCTGATCTTCGTCGGATTGAGCGAGAGGTTCTGCTCCTTGGCCATCTTGACCGAAACCGGCGCAAAATCAGCAAGAAACGTGTGGCAGCACAGCTCGCGTCCGCAGATTCCGATGCCGCCGCGGATCTTCGTCTCGTCGCGGACACCGATCTGGCGAAGCTCGATGCGGGTGTGGAACACCGACGCGAGATCCTTGACAAGCTCGCGGAAATCCACGCGCCCGTCCGCCGTAAAATAAAACAGCACTTTGCTGTAGTCAAACGTGTACTCACAGTCGATCAGCTTCATCTCGAGCTTGTGCTTGGCAACCTTCTCGGCACAGATCGCAAGGGCTTCCTTCTCCTTCTCGCGAAGGCGCTGCGCCTGGCGGTCATCCTCCTCAGTCGCCACGCGGAGCACTGCACGCAGCGGCGAGACAACCTTGTCATCGCTCACCTCGGTGCGCCCGCACACAACATACCCGTACTCAACGCCACGGGCCGTCTCCACGATCACATGATCGCCCGACTTGATCTCGTACTCGAGAGGATCAAAATAGTAAACTTTTCCGGCGGTCCGAAACCGCACTCCGATGATAGTCGTCATACTGTACTGCGCCTCCCGGCGCGTTCCTCCTGTCCCTTATCGTATACCGCGCTGCCCCGCCTGCTCGCTCCCGGCGACCCCGGCCTCGCAGCACCGTCATGCGTTCCCGGCGAACCGCTCCTGCCAACGCAGCAGGAACAGCCAGAACGCAGTCTCCATGTTGACATTTACCGCACGGTCCGCACGGATCCGCGCGATCTCCTCCTGCGTCTCCCAGAGCGCGTCATAGCTTATGTCGTCCGCCTGATCGCGGATGGCGTCGCTCTCCTCGACAAACATCAACCCGGCCTTCTCGCCGACCGCCTTATACATCAGCAGGTCACGGATCCACACGAGGATCAGCGAAAGCTCCGTCTCCTGCTTATCCTTATCCTTCGCAAAATCCCTTGCAAACTCCGCCATGCGGTCCTCCCGCATCGACGGCACCGCCTTCAGCATGGACACCACCGTGTCGCGCTGCGCCTGGAACTCCTCCGAGCGCGCGCACGCCGTTGCCACTCCCGGGCACCCGCCCGAGTACACCGCCAGCATCCTCGCCCGGTAGTCCGGCAGCTGCTCCCGCGCCATCAGCCACTCCGTGAGCTCCTTCTCGGGCACGGGCAGCATCGGCAGCTCCACCGATCTCGACCGGATCGTCGGCAGCAACTCGTTCGCGTTGGTCGTGAGGAGTATGATCACCGCGTACGACGGCGGCTCCTCCAGCGTCTTGAGAAGAGCATTTTGCGCCTCCTCGTTCATCTTCTCGGCCTCGTCCACGATGAAAATGCGGTACGGGCCGACCATCGGCTTCACCGGCACGACATTGCAAAGCTGCTCGCGGATGTCGCCAACCGTGATCACCGTCTTCTCATGCGTCACATACGCCACGTCGGGCTGGTTGCCGCCCTCCATCTGCATACAGGAAATGCAGCTCCCGCACGGCTCCTCGCCGCCCTCGCGGCACAGAAGCGTGGCCGCAAAAACGCGGGCGGTCAGCATTTTCCCGATGCCGTCCGGCCCGTCCAGGATGTAGGCATGGGAGACCCGCCCCGCGCGGATGCTCTCCTGCAGGTAATCGATGACCCGCCGGTGTCCAATGATGCTATGGAACGTCTCCATACCCCTTCCGTATCCTTCCTTCGGCCTGTCACTTCTCCGGAAAATGCTCCGGCCTTCCGTATCTCTCCCGGCTCTGTCCCGGGCACTCCTTTATTCCGCCTCCGCCTTGTCCATCTCGCGCGCCATCGCCTCACCGACGAGCCGCACACACGAACTGAACCGCCAGTTCAAAAAGCGAAGCCGGATGTTCATCTTATCAAGCACTTCCGGCGCAAAATCCTGCTCATCCGCCAGGTACCGCCGGCACACCTCCGCGAAATTCGGCTGCTCCTGCTTCCTCTCGCGCCAGATCGACCGCATCAGCCGCTCCTCGTCCTCGGACTCGATGTAAACCGGGACAATGGCGTCCGCGTACTTCGTCTTCATCAGCCCGAAATACACCTCGGGCGTCGCGATCATGATCGAATGCATGCCGCTCGCGTCGATCTGCCCGTCATCCGCCGTAAAATAATGCCAGTCCCCCACCACGACGTGGTACGTCCGGCACTCCAGAACACGGCCCTCGCGCTGCATCCGCTGCATCTCCCCGACCGTCACAAAATGGTACTCCACGCCCTCCGTCTCGCCCTCGCGGATCGGCCTCGTGGTGTAGGGGACGATTTTCCGAAGACGCCCCTCGAAACGACGCAACAGGGCCTCGCACACGCTGTCCTTGCCGGACGCGCTCTTGCCCATCAGCAGAAACAATTTATATCCCATGCCGGTAACCTCCAAGCATTTGACCTCTCCGAAGCCGCGCCACCCGCCGTCCGCTCACCGGATCGCGGCCGGCGCATCACGCGCTCAAACCCGCAGCCACAGGGGCTGCCGCGAGCGCATACCCGTAAAATAGTAGCACATTTTCCGGGAAAATGCTATCCTTTTTCACAATCTTGTGGTAACATCGGGGAAGGTGTCAACCGCGGAAACACTTGGGAAACCGGCATTTTCCGCCGCTTCAATCGATTCATCAAAGGAGTTTATCATATGCGTCTTCGCAACATTCCCGGGGCTCGGGAGGAAATGCTCGTCAACCCCTTCATCGTCCAGGAACCGGCGCGCCTGCGCGGCCGCTGGCACGATGAGTTCGGCAACGACCGCCCCATCCGCATTGAGATCGGCATGGGCAAGGGCCAGTTCCTGCTCACCCTCGCGCAGCGAAACCCCGGGATCAACTATATCGGCATCGAAAAATACTCCAGCGTCCTTCTGCGCGCCCTCACGAAGCAGGAGGAGCTGAAGCTTCCCAACCTTCGCCTGATCCGCTACGACGCTGAGACCGTCGACGAGGTCTTCGGCGACGGCGAGGTGGACCGCATCTACCTCAATTTCTCCGACCCCTGGCCGAAGGACCGCCATGCCAAGCGCCGCCTCACCTCCGACCGCTTCCTCGCCCGCTACGCGAAGATCCTCGCGCCGGACGGCCGCGTGGAGTTCAAGACCGACAACGTCGACCTCTTTGATTTCTCTCTCGAGGAGGCCGCTGCCTGCGGCTGGACGCTCTCCTACGTGACACGCGATCTGCACAGCGAACCCGAGGCCGCGGACAACGTTACAACTGAATACGAGGACCGATTTTCCGCCAAGGGAAACCCGATCTGCAAGATGATCATTTCCCCCGACCGGCCGCGAGAAAAATCCGAAACCGATATAATTAATCAGCGTTTCCCTTGATTTTTCGACGTGTTTGTGCTATGTTATGGACAAAGAAAAAGCACCCGCTCCAAAAGCGGATGCCTCGAGGTTGAGTTACCCGTAAACGGGCTGCCTCTCTCGTGGGTTGGACGGGAGAGGCATTTTTCTACTTTTTCTTTCTGTTATTCAGAAAGGCAAGTAAGGCAATCAACGTGGATGCGGTCATTTTCCGGGCAACGAAAATGACCGCGCATTTTTGTTTGTTTTTACATATCTGACGTCACTGACAGCACTGATCACCCTCGCATTTTTAGGCAAAATGTACTTTCTGCAGCCGGAAAATGCACCACCAGTGAAAAACCTTGTTTTTTCCGAAAAAAGTTGTTGACAAAGCCATATCAATCGTGTATATTAACTCTTGCGTTCGGAAAAATCGCATATGTTTGCGCCTCTAGCTCAGTTGGTAGAGCACCTGACTCTTAATCAGGGTGTCCAGGGTTCGAGCCCCTGGAGGCGCATCCAAAGGTC
>CADBLW010000078.1 GCA_902795625.1 uncultured Lachnospiraceae bacterium
CAAAAGCCTGTCGGCGCAAAACTCATATCAATATCTGACATAAAGCAGCGGGTCAACCGCCGTACCGTCGATGATAACCGAAAAATGCAGGTGCGGCGCCGTGGAAACACCCGTCGAGCCGACAAGCGCGATCACCTGTCCCTGCTTGACTGTGTCGCCCTTGCTCACAAGAAGCTTCGAGCAGTGCAGGTATCTCGTCGCGTAACCGTTGCCGTGATCGATCTCGATATAGTTTCCGGCGGAACTGTTGTACCCCGCGATCCTCACGGTTCCCGCGAGAGCCGCAACAATCTGCGCGCCATACTGCGCACCGATATCCACACCCTTGTGGAAGGAGCTTGCGCCCTTGACCGGTGCGCGGCGGGGTCCAAAGCCCGTAGCCGTGCGGGAATCTCCCGGAAGCGGCCAGATCATCTTCGAAGGATCCTTCACGTCCTTGAGCGTAAGATCGCTTGCGCTGGAAACGCCGGTGTGCGGCACGTTGGCATACTTCTTGGCGCGCTCCGCGGACTCCTGCTGCGACATCGCCTGCCGACGCTTCTTTTCTTCCTCGGCGAGACGCTTTGCCTCCTCGGCGCGCTTTCTCGCTGCCTCGGCTTCCTTGCGCTCCTGCTCTTTCCGGATCTGCTGCTTAATATTGTTGACGTCTCCGCCGGCATCGCTGATCAGTTCCTGGTACTCTTCCAGCTCATCCTCCGTGACGCCGATCTGCTCCTGGTATTCTGCCAGAGCGTCCGCCTTTTTGGCAAGAACCTCCTGCACGTACGCAAAATCATCTTCGTACAGCGCGCGGCTCGCCTCCATCACGGAGATCTGTGACTCCAGCCGTTCCTTTACAAGCTCGACGTCGTGCCTCGCATCAGCATACTTCTTCGCGAGCTGGTAGTCATAAACACGGATATCCGAAGCATACTCCTCATAGTTGAGAATGTCCGAGAGGTCCCTGGAACCGAGCAGCATCTCAAGCTCGGTCATGTTTCCGTGCTCGTACAGATACTGGAAACGACGTTTCAGCGCTTCGTACTGCTCGCGCTCCTTCGCCTCCGCCTCCGCCAGCTGCCGGTTGGTGATCTCAAGCTCAGCATTCAGCTGCGCGATGGTATCCTCCATCTCCGCGATCTCAAGGAGCATTTCACTCTGCTTGATATCCATCTCCTCGATATACTGTTCGATCTTGTCGTACTCGGACGACAGATCCTTGGCTTTATTCTTGAGCTCGTTCGACTTCTTCTCGAGCTCCCTCTTCTTGGCCTCTGCCTCCTCGAGTTCCTTCTTCAGTTTCTCCTCGAGGTCCTCACCTCTCTCGCCCCAGCCGGACAGCGTCGTTGTTCCCACAGGGAACACAGCCGTCGCAGCCTTCGCCGAAGGCGACCACAGATACCCGGTGATCAGAGTCAGTACCAGGAAACAGGTCAGGCAGGTTTTTCTCTTCCTCATAGGATCTCCTTTCCCACAATACCCCACAACTGCAATTGCAATTCCAATATCACTTGTACAATAGCATCCCCGGACCATCCGATTGCCCTCAGGCAATCAGCCTCGGAAAATGCCCGCTTACAGCTTGCGGAACTTCCGAAGCTCACGGTTCAGCGTGATATAACTTCCGAAGAAGCCGATGCCGATACCGATGCACGCGGAGAGCGGCCCCAGCACGGCAAATACTTCATTGACATCGACAAAATTGATCGCACCGAGAATTCCGAGCTTCGTGGAGACGAGCTGTACCATCTTGTAGTACAGGCCGTACAGCACGGACAGCGGGATTGCCGCACCCAACAGACCGATCAGACATCCTTCCACAAGGAACGGTCCGCGGATAAACAGGTCCGTCGCGCCGATCAGGCTCTGGATCTGGATCTCTCTCGCACGCACGGAGACACCGATGGAAACCGTGGTGCTGATCAGGAACAGAGCGATCGCGAGGAGCAGTACGATCAGGATGATCGCCGCGAGGCTGAAGCCCCGGTTCAGCGATGTCAGGGACCGCACCAGGTCCTCCGCGTTATTGACGTAACGAACGCCTTCCGGCTCAAGGGCACGGATGGCTTCCACCGCCTCGAGCTGGTCCTCCGCCGAGTGGAAATACACTTCAAACGAAGCGCTGTTCGCCAGCGGGTTGTCGTCGCCGAAGGACTTCAGCATATCGGAATCCTTGTCGCTGAAGTGGGTTTCCTTAAACTTGGTCCAGGCCTCATCCGCGGAGATATACTCAATCCGGCGAACGCCGTCGATCGCAACGATCTTATTTTTCAGATCAACAAGCTCCTGCTCGGTGATACCCTCACGGAAGAACACGGTCGCTCCGACATCGTTCTCGAGCTCGAGCATGTTATACTGCACATTGACAAGCATGAAATACATGATTCCGAACAGGAAAATACAAACCGTCATAGTCGCGATGGACGCGATGGAGAACAGACGGTTCCGGATAATATTCTTGACACCCTGTCCGAAACAATAGAAGAAACTATCCAATGTCGTATCCTCCCTTCTTGTCATCCACAATGACGCCGTCCTGAAGGGAAATGACACGCTTCTGCATGTTGTCCACGATCTCATGGTTGTGCGTGACGACCACGACCGTCGTTCCACGCGCATTGATATCCTCAAGCAGCTCCATGATATCGATGGTGTTCTTCGGGTCAAGGTTACCGGTAGGCTCGTCCGCAAGCAGGATCAGCGGGTTGTTGATCAGCGCACGCGCAACCGCGACACGCTGCTGCTCACCGCCGGAAAGCTTGTTCGGATAGCTGCGGTACTTGTTGCGAAGGCGCACCATGCTGAGCATCTTGGACACATTTTTCGTGATCTTGCGCGACGGAACACCGATCACCTTCTGCGCGAAGGCAATATTTTCAAACACCGTGCGGTCCTCCAGCAGACGGAAGTCCTGGAACACGATGCCGATGGAACGACGATATTTGCAAACCTGACGGTTTCTCAGACCGGAGAGGTCTGTTCCCGCGATGAATACGGAGCCCGAAGTAGGACTGATCTCGCGCATCAGAAGGCGGATCAGAGTGGATTTGCCGGAACCGCTCGGACCGACAATAAACACGAACTCCCCGCGGTCAATGGAAAATGAAACATCCTTCAACGCCGCATCGGCGTCATCCGGACCGTCGGTATACTCTTTCGTAACATGGTCAAATACGATAACCGGGCCTTCGCCGGCAGGCGGCGGAGGAAGCTCCTCCTCGTCATCGTACTGCGGAAGATCATCTACCTCTTCCTCCTGCGCTGCCTTAGCGGCAGCCTCAGCTTCGCGCGCTGCCTTCTGTGCCTTGGCCTGCTGCGCTACCTTCACGAATTCCGGAACCGGCACCGCTGCCGCTTCGGTCTCCTCTTCCGTCATTTCTCCCTGCACTGTGTCTGCCGTGTTGGCGGCCGCTGTCTGCATCGTGTCAACCGCGATGCCGGGCACCAGAACCTTGATGCCCTCTGCCGCTCCTGCGGCATCTTCCGCGATGTCCTCTGCATTGTCCGCAGCATTCATCGCATCGGCGATCAATTCCTCCGCCGTCTTCTGTTCTTCACTCATAAATTCTCCCTGGATTAAAACTATTGAAGACGGCTCCCGATAACCTCACCTCATGGCGAGAAGGTTACAGAGAACCGCCCTTCAGCACTTGTTTAATACTCGGAATTCTCCATATACTTCATGTACTTCACAACCATCAGCGCGATCTTGAAGGTGATGGCGTCATCAAACACGCGAAGGTCGAGGTTCGTGCTCTTCTCGAGCTTGTCGAGCCTGTATACAAGCGTGTTGCGGTGAATGTAGAGATCCTTCGAGGTGGCCGAAACGTTCAGGCTCTTCTCGAAGAACTTGTTGATCGTGGTAAGTGTCTCCTCGCCGAAATCCTCCGGTGACTGACCGTCGAAGATCTCGCGGATAAACATCTTGCACAAAGGCATCGGCAGCTGGTAGATCAGGCGGCCGATCCCAAGGTTATTGTAAGCGACGACCTTGCGCTCACTGTAGAAGATCTTGCCGACATCGAGGGCCATCTTCGCTTCCTTGTAGGAGCGGGAAATGTCCTTGATCTCGTTGACAATGGTTCCATAGGAGACATGAACCTTGCTCATGGCCTCCGTGTTGAGCATGTCAACGATGATCTTCGCCGTGTTCATCAGCGTGTCATAGTTCTCGTTGGCCTTGAGTTCCTTGACGATGATGATGTTCTTCTCATCGACGGCTGTGATGAAATCCTTCGGCTTGCCGGCAAAAAGGGTACGAACCGTCTCGAGGGCGTTCGTGTCCTTCTCCGTCTTCGTCTCGATTATGTACACAACGCGGCGAGCCTCAACCTCGATGTGAAGCTTCTTCGCGCGGTTGTAGATGTCCACCAGCAGAAGGTTGTCAAGAAGAAGGTTCTTGATAAAGTTGTCCTTATCGAACCGCTCCTTGTACGCGACTAAAAGTCCCTGAATCTGGAACGCCGCCATCTTGCCGACCATGTAAACATCGTCGGTGTCACCCTTCGCGAGAAGGATGTACTCCAGCTGATGGTCGTCATATACCTTGAAGAACTGGTATCCCGCCATCACCTGGCTGTCCGCAGGCGACTCGGCAAATGCGGTTACCATCGCGTTGTTGTCCTCTGTGCCGCTGATCGTAGACGCCAGCGTCTTGCCTTCCGTATCCATGATGCACAGATCCACACGGGTTATCCCCTTCATCCCGTCGATCGTGTTTTGAAGAATTTGATTCGAAATCATCCGACTGCGTTCCTTTCCACATGGAATCTCGACGAAACCGGTATCTCTCCGCCCCCGGCAGGGAGCCCGTCACGTCGGCCGTCTGTCTCGGAAAATACACGGACATCCGCACCCCATAATCAGATTGATAATATCACTTTTTTACCGATTTTTCAAGTGAAAACCTTGTGAAGAACCACTCGTGAGGTATCATTCGCAAACCTCGCTGCGCTCGGTTTGCGAATGTACGTGCGCTCGGTTTTCACGCCGCAGACTTCGTCTGCTCCCGATACCCAAATGCCTGCCCCCGTCGAAATTTCTTTTCATGGGTGCAGGCATTTGGGTATCGCCGGCTCCCGCCGGCGCGAAAACTCTCGCTTAGCGCGCAAGAAAAGCCCCGCACTTTTTCGTGCGGGGCCTTTGAAAATGCAGTTCTGAAATTAGTGGGTGATGATCTGCTCGGTCTCCTTGTCGAAGATGTGCATCTTCGCAAGATCCATAGCGATCGTGATGGTGTCACCCGGTCTAGCCGTCGTGCGAGGATCAACGCGTGCGGTGATGTCATAGTCATCAACTGCGAAGTACAGGAATACTTCGGCACCGAGGAGCTCGTATACACGAACGGTAGCTGCAAAGGAAGCTTCCGGATGAGCTGCAACGAAGTTAGCATCGTCCTTGATATCCTCAGGACGGATACCGAGAACAACTTCCTTGTCAACATAGCCACCCTCAACAAGCTTCTTAGCTCTTGC
>CADBLW010000079.1 GCA_902795625.1 uncultured Lachnospiraceae bacterium
AGGGAAGGAATCCATGGACGAGCATGCGGAGAAAAATCTGAAACGGTTCGAAGAGCTGGCGGAGCGGGCGCGGCGAAGCTGCGTCTACACCTACTCAAGCTTTCATTCCACGGAGACCGCGAGCCTTGCCTACCGTGTGGCATCGGAGCAGGAAGTCACCCTGTGGGGCGGCACGGACAACTCCGAGCGCGTTGTGGTGCGGTTCGGGAATCCGAAGGAGCTCGGGTATGAGGAGGATTTTCCGATTCGCATCGTGTGTGTTAAGCCGAAGCAGGAGAAGTTTGCAGACGCCTTGACGCACCGGGATTTCTTAGGAGCCGTGCTGAACCTCGGGATTGAGCGGGATGTGATCGGAGACATTCTGATCACGGAGCATACAGCCTATCTTTTCGTGCTGGAGGAACTGGCTGATTTTGTGTGTCTGGAACTGGAGCGCGTGCGGCGCACAGCCGTAAAATGCGAGTTGGTCGAGGTAGTCCCGGAAGGGTGTCTTCCAAAGCTACGGGAGGAGACGGTCACGGTCACATCGCCGCGGCTGGATGCCATCCTTGCGAAGGCGTATCATCTCTCCCGCGGGGAAGCCAAGAGTCTGTTTGATGCGGAGAAAGTAACCGTGAACGGGAGAATTTGCACAAACCCTGAGACCGTGTTGAAGGCGGACAGTAAGGTCTCCATACGGGGCCTCGGAAAGTTCGAGTACCGCGGCGAGGAGCATGCCACCAGGAAAGGAAAGACGGGCATAACCATCCGGCGGTACGTGTAACTCAGAGAAAAGCAATCCGGACAAGGAGCGAGAGATGCAGGTTCATCCGATTTCCCCTGTGTTTGACAGGGATTCCAAAGTGCTGATCCTCGGAAGCTTTCCGTCGGTGAAATCGCGGGAGGCAGGGTTCTTCTACGGCCATCCGCAGAACCGCTTCTGGAAGGTGACGGCAGCGGTGTTCGGCGAGGACGTGCCGCGGACGATCGAGGAAAAAAGAGCGTTTCTTCTGCGCAGCCATGTTGCGGTCTGGGACGTGATCCACTCCTGCGAGATCGAGGGTTCCTCGGACGCGAGCATACGAAACGTCGTGCCGAATGACATCAATGTAATCCTGAATTCTGCGCATATTTCCGCAATCTATGTCAACGGAAAAACAGCTCTGAAATACTACGAAAAATACATACTGCCGACAATTCATCGACAGGCAATCTGCCTCCCGTCCACGAGCCCCGCGAATGCGGCGTGGAAGATGGAGCAGCTTGTCGCGGAGTGGAAGCGCATAAGGGAGCCATAGGGCTGAAATAAACGTTCGTTAAGGAGAATTACAATCGTGATCACGTTTCGCATTGCGAAGGTGGAGGACGCCTCGCGGATTCTTGAAATTTACGCATACTACGTGGAAAATACAGCGGTCTCGTACGAGTACGATGTGCCGTCGCTTGAGGAGTTTACGGAGCGCATCCGCAACATCCTTGTGAAGTATCCGTACATTGTGGCGGAGGAGGACGGCCGGATCGTCGGCTATATCTATGCTTCACGGTTTGCTCAGAGGGCGGCTTACGGCTGGGCGGCGGGCACCTCGATCTACATTGACCGGGAATACCACAGAAGAGGCATCGGGAAGCTTCTGTACGAGAAGCTTGAGGCGATCCTGAAGCTGCAGAATATCACCAATCTCTACGCAGGAGCTGCTGACCCGATGGAGGAGGAAGACCCGTACCTCACCAGGAACAGTGAGCATTTTCATGAGGCAATCGGTTACAAGCCGGTTGCGCGCTACCACGGCTGCGGCAGCAAGTTCGGCAGATGGTACAACCTTCTGTGGATGGAGAAGATCATCAACGAGCACACTGTGCCGCCGAAGGAAGTAATCCCATTTTCCGAACTGGATGAAAATGTGGTGCAGGCAATCCTGCAGGAGTGAATGACGGGTAAGAACTGTCTGCGAGCGGGCAGAAAGAGTATATAACGTGAGATAGGGAGAAACTATGGAAAGATTTTACCTTGAAGCGCCGAACACCGGGCGGAAGGATGAAGCCTTTGATTATATCCGGGAGTTGCCCGGGTAAGGGCATGATTTGAAGGAGAACTGAAAATGACGGTATATTATGATGACGGAACCATCCGGGTCAGGAGTATGGTTCCGGAGGACGCGAAGACCATCTTTGATACCTACCAGTCCTACGGTTGGCATCCCGTGATGGAAAATTACGAAAACTATTACAAAGAGCAGGAAGCCGGAGAGCGCCTGGTATTTATCCCCGAGTATGAGGGAGAGGCTGCGGGCATCTGCACCCTCGTGCTGCACCCGACCGAAGGCCCTTTCGCCGGAAACGGCTGGCCTGAGATCGTGGATCTGTGCGTGTTCTTCCACATCCACAACAAGGGCATCGGCAACAAGCTTCTGGATGTTGCAGAAGGCGAGGCCGCTAAGATCACGGACCATGTATTTCTCGCGGTCGGCGTACATTCCGGCTACGGTCCGGCGCAGCGCATCTATGTAAAGCGCGGCTACATTCCGGACGGCAGCGGTGTGTGGTATCAGGGAAAGCAGCTGGGGCAGTACGAGCCATGCGTCAACGATGACGATCTGCTGTTGTTTTTTGCGAAGAAACTGCGGTAGAAAATGACTGTGCTTTCATGGTGCGGCGTTTCTGCAACATATCAGGCATGAAATGATTTAGGAGAGTGACATTGATCAAACGTTTTGAACAGATTGAAGGCCGCTTCATTGAGAAGATTTACGGCCAGGAACGCCTTGCCTATGCGCATACAGACTCGTCGGATCTGTACGACCTGACGGAGTGGGCGGAGCGCGGCGGCTATCCGGGCTCGGTAATCCTGTTTTATGATTACACTAACGGAGCGGTATACAAGCCTTTCCGAAAGAAGAAAAACGTGCTTTACAGTAACCCGGCGTATGCGGACGGGGCCTATTGGTTTCTGCAGGGCGATTACGGGAAGAAAAAGGTAACGTTGTTTTCGTATCAGCCCGGGGAGAAACCTGCGGAAGTGACATCATTTTCCACGGACGAAGTAAGCCTCTACAACCTTCGAATCCTCGGTGAGAAGGTGCATGTCGTGAGCCAGAACGGAGAGACTGCGGAATGCGTTTATCCGGAACGGTTTTCCCTGGCACTTTCGTCCCACCAGACAGTCGAGTTGATCACGGAGGACCGTGTCTGGCTCGAGGAATGGGCGGAGGAAGGCTGGGATTCGGAAAATGACTGCGCCACCGAAAAGTACCGGTTTTACCACAAGGTGGTTGTGAAGGATTTCACCGGAAATACGCTTTCGGAGGAGACGGGTTCGATCACGCAGGCGCCCGACGGAACGTACTGGATTTCGTAGAAATACAGCGGCCGGTTAATGCAGAGAAAGGGTGTCGCAAAGAGACTTCTTTCCGAGGGGGACAAATCTATGATTTTGATGTTTGATCTGTTTGAGACGCTTGTGAACAACAGCTCCATCGATTTCAACCGCGGGCTTCGGCCTCTTTGGGAGAAATATTATCAGGACAAATGCACCTTCGAGGACATCAAAAAGTACGGAGAGGAACTCTTCGTCCTGTTTCAGAAGTATCACAGCGAAGGGCTGGAGTTTCCCTTCGTCCGCGATGAACTGCCGATGTACGCGCAGCGCTACGGCGGGGAAGTCATCACGATGGACGCATCGGAGGAAGCGGATTTTCTGATGCTCTGCAACGACATGGTGCCGGTTCCGGGGATTGCGGAGCTGCTTGCGGACTGCGAGGAGGAAGGCATCCCCATGTATGTGCTCAGCAACAGCGGGTTCACGGCGGACGCGCTTTGGACGGCGCTTGACCGCATGGGGATCGGGCAGTATTTTACGCATGTCTGGTCCAGCGCGGATTACGGAAGGATCAAGCCGGACCGCGGATTTTATGAGCAGGCGGTCGAAGTGATCCTTCAGGAGAATCCGGAGCAGAGCCGCGAGGATATTCTCTTCGTCGGCGATATGTATAAGACCGATGTTCTGGGTGCCCACGGCGCCGGGCTCAGTGTGGCCTGGATCAACCGGAAGGGCGAGAGGGACACGGAGCATTTTGCGACTTATGAGATCGCGGAGACAAAGGATCTTCGCAACATTATTTTACGAAAAGGAGTTAAGAAAAACATGGAATTGCAATATAAGACCCTCCGGGAGATCCCGGAGATGAAGGACGCCGCTGCGCAGTGGTTTCACGAAAAATGGGGCGTGCCGAAGGAGGCGTACCTCGAGTGCATGGACGCGTACTTAAGCGGTGAGACCGAGTACGGCTGGTACGTGTGCATGGACGGTGATAAGTTCGTCGGCGGTCTCGGCGTGATCGAGAACGATTTCCACGACCGCAAGGACCTGGCGCCCAATGTGTGCGCGGTTTACACGGACGAGGAGTACCGTAATCGCGGTATCGCGGGAAAACTTCTTGACATGGTGGTTGAGGACCAGCGGGCTCACGGCATTTCGCCCGTGTATCTCGTGACGGATCACAACGGGTTCTATGAGCGCTACGGCTGGGAGTTTCTGTGCATGGCGCAGGGCGACGGTGAGCCCGAGCCCACAAAGGTTTACATCCACAGATAAAACAGTTGTTAAGGGCGGTTCACGACCGCTCTTAACGTGATTACAGGGGGCATATATGGTTTACCGTTTGGAGGATACTTCGAAGGTGCGCGATATCTTCGCCGGCTGGGAGGACACCTGCGTGTGGTCCTGCCTGCAGAAGGTCATGGGAACGATCCTCGTGACCGATCCGGAGGCGCCGAAGTCGGCCATGGCATATGTGGGTTGCTTCGCGTTTTGCACGGGTGAGCCCGACCGGGAGCTTCTGCTCGGAAAACCGGACGGCTTCTTTGTCATGGTTCCGGAAAATGAGGCATGGTGCACTGCAATCGAGGAATGCTTCCCGGACTGCAAGCGCGTGACACGGTATGCCATCCGGAAGGACACGAAGTTTGACCGCGCCGTGTTAACGAAGTATCTTGAGACATTGCCGGACGGCTATGAGCTTCGGAGAATCGACGGTGAACTTTACGATGCGTGCCTTACCAACCCGGAGACGGCGGATTTCGTCTCCTGCTTTGAGAGCAAGGAGATGTTTCTTGAACTCGGTCGCGGCTTTGTGATCCTGAAGGAGGGCCGCATCGTCTCCGGAGCGTCGTCCTACTCGAGATACCTCGAAGGGATCGAGATCGAGGTGGACACCTTGAAAGAGGAGCGGCAGAAGGGTCTTGCAAGGGTCTGCTGCGCCGCGCTTATTTTGCAGTGCCTCTCGGAAGGGCTGTACCCGAGCTGGGATGCGCACAACCCGAT
>CADBLW010000080.1 GCA_902795625.1 uncultured Lachnospiraceae bacterium
CGTGTGCAGGAGAACTCCTCAGATTTTCAATTATGAAATAAATGTAAACTGTATTGACATTTTGAAAGGTTAGTGCTTAAATATGGAAAATGCATTTTCAGAGCGTCAACGGTGATGCGGAAAATGCATGCGCGTATGACGCGAATGAACGGAGGAAATATGGCAGAGAAAGATACTTCGATGAAGAAAACCGCACTGTGCTATCTGATCTCAACAGGCATCACGGTGCTGATCGGACTGGTGGTTTATTATTTTGCGCTGCCGGCGATGAACGTCCACAGCGCAGGCTTCTGGGGATACTGGCTGTTCCTCGGACTGATCTATGCGGGAGCGCATTCGACGGTCCGCCCCATTGTGTGCAAGAAGGAAATCTCGGTGGTGGGAAAGAAGAGCGCTTCCTGGTACGGAACGGCGATCGGTTTCGGGATCGCGGCGGTCTCGCTCCTGGCACTTCTGTTCGGAGGCATCGCCTCGGCGAAGCTGTTCCACGCGAAGACGTATGCGAACATCATCACCGTAAACGAGGCTGATTTCGAGAAGGACATGCCCGAGACCACGAGCGTGACCAACATCGCTTTGATGGACACCGCGTCCGCGCGGGTCATCGGCAACCGCACCCTCGGTTCGCTGTCGCAGGTCGTCTCCCAGTATTCGGTGAACGACCATTACAGCCAGATCAACTATCAGAACACGCCGAAGAAGGTGACCGTGCTTGAGTACGCGGACTTCTTCAAATGGATACAGAACCGCGGCACCGGAATTCCCGGCTATGTCATGGTTGACCCGGTAGCCAACAGCGCTTCCTACATCGAGTTCGGCAAGCCCGTAAAATACGCGGAGAGCGGCCGGTTCGGCGACGATCTGGAGAGAAAGCTCCGGTTTTCCTATCCGACCAAGATCTTCGGCGACATGTATTTTGAGATTGACGACGCGGGCAATCCGTACTACATCGTTCCCTGCATGCAGGCGAACGCGGGACTGTTCGGCGCGATGGACGTCGGTGAGGTCATCCTGTTCAACCCGGTGGACGGCAGCTCGCAGCTCTACGACGTAAAGGATGTTCCCGCATGGGTTGACATCGTCTTCAACGGCGATCTTGCATGCGAAAAATACAACTGGTACGGCGAGCTGTCCGGCGGCTTCTGGAACAGCGTGTTCGGCAACAAGAATTGTAAAATGACGACCGACGATTACGGTTATATCGTGATCGACGATGATGTCTGGTATTTTACGGGTGTAACGAGCGTCACGAGCGACGAGAGCAACATCGGTTTCATCATCACCAACGCCCGCACGGGCGAGTACCGGTTCTATTCCGTGGGCGGCGCGGAGGAGTATTCCGCGATGGGCGCCGCGGAGGGCGAGGTGCAGGAGAAGGGTTATGAGGCATCGTTCCCGTCCCTTGTCAATATCGCCGGCCAGGCAACCTACATTATGGTCCTGAAGGACACCGGCGGACTGGTGAAACTGTACGCACTTGTCAACGTGGAAAATTACGGGATCGTGGCGACCGCGTCGACACAGGCAGAGGCGATCGTTGCATACCGCAAGACGCTCGCGCGCAACGGGATCGGCGGAGGATCGGAGGCTGATGTGTTCCCGTCCGCGGAGATCACCGTGGAAAATGTAAGGATCATAGAGATGGATAACCTCGCAGTCGTGTACATCACGGCGGAGGACGGAACGGTATACAAGAGCTCACTGAACGAGGACGAGAGCCTGATCCTTGTCCGCGTGGGAGACAAACTGACCGTGAGTTACGAGGAAGAGGAGATTGCAGGTATCCGGGCAATCCGTTCCTGGAGCAGATAAACAGTTAATTACCGTAGTTTGTATGGGGGGAAGAAGAGGCCCGCACATTCGTGTGCGGGCCTCTTCGATGCTTTTTTGCAGGATCTTTCGGCATTGGCGAACGGTCTCTTCGACGTTGTATTCCGCATCGGTTTATGATAAGATAAAAAGAGAGCATTCGGACGAAGATATGCCCGCGTGCTCTGAGAATAATTAAAGGGGTATTGTTATGGCAGAAGGTATTTTCTTTTACAAACAGAACAGCAGCAGGATCGACACTCCTGCGGGGCGTGTGTATGTGGATCCGTTCCTCATGACGGAGGAGCCGCACGATGCGGTGTTTGTGCTGGTAACCCACGAGCACCACGATCATTTTTCACCCGAGGACCTTGCGAAGGTAGCCAACCGCGACACGGTGCTTATTTTCCCGCAGTCGATGCTCGACAAGATGAGAGAAGTGGAAACGTTATTCCCGAGGATTGAACTGGTTGTCCCGGGCGAGCACTATGTGATCGACGGACTTGAGTTCGACACCGTTCGCGCATACAACAACGGCAAACCGTTCCATCCGAAGGGAGCCGAGTGGGTCGGTTATATTGTGAACGCGAATGCCGGCCGCGTATACATCGCGGGCGACACCGACGCGACTGAGGAGGCGAAGGCGGTCCGCTGTGACGTGGCGCTTCTTCCGATCGGCGGCAAATTCACCATGGACGCGAGGGAGGCGGCGGAGCTCGCCAACACGATCCGTCCCGCGACGGTCATTCCGGTTCACTACGGCGGACTGCCCGGCAATGAGGATGCTGCGAAGACGTTCACGGAGCTTGTGGATCCGTCCGTGCACGTGGAGATCTGAGAAATCCGAAGATTTCCATGAATCGGCGTAAAAGCCCTTATTTTACGGCAAATGCAACCGCCGGTTGACAAATTGAAAAGCCGGATTTATGGCATGCAACCGCTTGTTTTGGTAGGATAAGGCCATCAAAACGGGGCGGGCAGGACGGACCTGCGAAACGGATGACAGCCGGGAGAAAGAAACCGGCCCGGTGTTCCCGGACAGCGTCGAGCATGCCTGCCGGAAAGGAAGCAATATGATTTTAGCAGACAAGATCATCAACGAAAGAAAGAGAAACGGTTGGTCGCAGGAGGAACTCGCGGAACAGCTCAATGTGTCGAGACAGTCGATCTCCAAGTGGGAGGGCGCACAGGCAATCCCGGATATCCAGAAGATCATCAAAATGGCCGAGATATTCGGCGTGAGTACGGACTACCTTCTGAAGGATGAGATCGAGCCCGCGGATACCCGGTCGGACATGATCGAGGAGGACAGCGGAACGTCGGAGGAGTATGTGAAGGTTTCCATGGAGGAAGCCTACGAGTATCTGGATCTGGAGCAGCGCTTAGCACCGCGGCTTGCGAACATGGTGAGCATGTGTATCCTGGCGCCTGCGGTCCTGATCCTGTGCATCGCGCTCTCACAGATACCGGGCTTTCCGCTTACGGATAAGGTGATGGTTGCAATCGGCCTTGTCGCGATGATGGTCATGATCACGATCGCAGTGATGTTCTTTGTCATCGATTCGATGAAGAAGAGCCGTTTTGCCTATCTTGAGAACAGTCCGATCGAAACGATGTACGGTGTGAGCGGCATGGTGAAGGAGAGAAGGGCATTATTTGAGCAGAAGAAGATCAGCATGACGGCGATCGGCGTGATCCTGTGTGTCGTGAGCGTGATCCCGCTTGTGGCATTTTCCGTGGTCGGAACCAAAGAGTATGTGGTCGTACTGATGGTTGTGCTTCTGCTGGCGTTTGTGGCGGTCGGTGTCAATCTCCTGGTGCGTGCGTACACAGTTGACGGTTCGTACCAGAAGCTGCTTCAGGAGGGAGATTACACGATCCGCGCAAAGTCGCTGAACACAAAGTACGCAAGTCTTTCCACCGTGTTCTGGCTTTTTGCTACCGGCGCGTATCTCGCGTGGAGCTTCATCGGCGGGCATTGGGAGTACACCTGGGTGCTCTGGCCGGTGGCGGCGGGCATTTTCGTGTGTGGCAAGCTGATCCTCTCGGGGAAGAATTAGGAAAATCCATTGTTGGATGTAAGATACGATATTTAAAGCGGTGCAATCCTTGACGCCGCAAAACGGAGTACTGTATAATTACGGATAGCGGATCAGCCGTTTGACAGGCGATTCGGAATATTTGGAGAGGTTTACGAATATGCAATACGGTTATTTTGATGAGAAAGCAAAGGAGTACGTCATCACCAGACCCGACACCCCGTCGGCATGGGCTAACTATCTGGGATCCCCGGAGTACGGCGCGATCATTTCGAACAACGCGGGCGGTTACAGCTTCGTGAAGTCCGGCGCGAACGGACGTATCATCCGCTATCGTTTCAACGGCGTGGCGCTTGATCAGCCGGGCCGTTACATTTACATCAAGGACGCGGAGAGCGGAGAATACTGGTCTGCCGCGTGGGCACCGGTGTGCAAGCCCCTTGAGAGCTACAAGAGCGAGTGCCGCCACGGTACCGCGTACACGATCATTTCGTCCGAGTATCAGAAGATCGCCGCGAAGACGACCTACTATGTGCCGAAGGACGCTTCCTATGAAGTGTGGAACGCAGTCATCACAAACAATGACGACAAGCCGCGCAAGCTTGCCGTTACGGGTTACTGCGAGTTCGTCAACGACAACAATTATGAGCAGGATCAGGTGAACCTGCAGTACACGCTGTTCATCACCCAGACGTATTTCCGCGGCAATATGATCCGTCAGACGGAAAATGAAAACTTCCACGATCCGAACAAGGAGCGCTTCTTAGGCCTTGCCGGAGCGAAGGTTGACGCATACTGCGGTGACCGCGACAAATTTGTGGGCAACTATCGCAGTTACGCAAACCCGGTTGGTGTGGCGGAAGGTCTGAAGGGTGACCTCAACTACTGCGACAACTCCTGCGGCGCGCTGGAGAGCGACATTGTGCTTCAGCCCGGCGAGTCTGCAAGACTCACGTACCTTCTCGGTCAGAAGCCGGAGGCAACGGCCAAGGAGATCATCGCGCGCTACGAGGCGGACGGCGTCGTAGAGAAGGAAGTCGAAGAGCTGAAGGCATACTGGCACGCAAAGCTTGACAATCTGCAGGTTCATACGCCGGACGACGCGTTCAACAACATGGTCAATGTATGGAACGCATACAACTGCTTCATCACATTTACCTGGTCCCGCGCGGCATCCTTCCAGTACTGCGGTCTCCGCAACGGTTTCGGTTACCGCGACACCGTGCAGGATATCCAGGGTATCATTCACCTCGCGCCCGAGATGGCAGCGGACCAGATCCGCTTCATGCTCTCCGCGCAGGTTACCAACGGCGCAGGTCTTCCTCTCGTAAAATACACACACAACCCGGGTCACGAGGACACGCCGGACGACGCTTCCTACGTGAAGGAGACCGGACATCCGAGCTACCGCGCGGACGATGCGCTGTGGCTGTTCCCCACCGTATACAAGTACATTTCCGAGAGCGGCAACATCGGTTTCCTCGACGAGGAGATCTACTATGCGAATGATATGCAGAAGGGCACGGTGTACGATCACCTGAAGCGCGCGATCGATTTTTCGATGAACAACCTCGGCAACCACGGAATGCCGGCGGGTCTGCACGCAGACTGGAACGACTGTGTGCGTCTCGGCAAGAAGGGTGAGTCCACGTTCGTTGCGTTCCAGCTCGTGTACGCGGTGAAGATTTTGCGCAAATACGCGGTCATCAAGAACGATACCGATTACATCGCTTATCTCGACAGCGTGAACGCGAAGATGGAAGAGATCCTCAAGGATTGCTGGAACGAAGACCGTTTCATCCGCGGCTACAAGGAGGACGGCGAGGTCATCGGCAAGCGCACCGATCCCGAGGCTTCGATGTGGCTCAATCCGCAGTCCTGGTCGGTCATCGCCGACTTCGGCTCGAGGGACCAGCAGGAGAAGGCAATGGATTCCGTCGAGCGCGAGCTCAACACGCCGTACGGCGCGATGGTTATGTATCCCGCATATGAGAAGCACGCATTTGACGGCGCTCTGATGGTATGCTTCAACAAGTGCGTCAAGGAAAATGCAGGTATCTTCTCGCAGCCGCAGGGCTGGCTGATCCTCGCAGAGGCGAAGCTTGGGCATGGCAACCGCGCGTTTAAGTACTGGTCGGAGGCAGCTCCCGCCAACTACAATGACCGCATCGAGATCCGCACGCTGGAGCCTTACGTATTCGGTCAGTTCGTAGAGGGCAAGGACAGCCCGTTCGCAGGCCGCGCGCATGTGCACTGGCTCACCGGTACCGCGTCCACCGTCATGGTTGGAACCACCGAAGGTATCCTCGGTCTGAACCCTGAGGCGGACGGCATCGTCATTGACCCGTCCATCCCGTCGGAGTGGAAAAACTACACGCTTCGCAAGGTGTTCCGCGGCAAGGTGCTGAATGTGACCGTCAACAATCCGAACGGTTCCGAGCACGGCGTGAAGAGCGTTACCGTGAACGGCGCTAAGATCGACGGCTTACTGATCCGCGACGACATTCTTCAGGCGGAAAATGAGATCGTGATCGAGATGTGATCATAGTTTTTCAGAGAACTACAGGGGCGTGGCCGCGTGCCACGCCCTTTGAGGTTATTTTCCGAAAAGAAAATGACTAATTATCCGGGGTCATACGATTAAGGGATAGGAACGGAGGAGTTCTCCTGCTCGCTTCGTTCCATGCA
>CADBLW010000081.1 GCA_902795625.1 uncultured Lachnospiraceae bacterium
GGTACTCTACGGAAAATACTCTGTCCCCCGCCGCTGCCGGCAGAACCTCCTCATATACATCGTCGATCGGAGGCTCGGAAAATACGGTTCCGAGAGCCTTCCTGTACGTATCCTCGCTGATATTTTCCACATCATAGCGAACGAACACGCGCACGTTCGTGATCGTCTTCAGACCGAGATACTCCTTGATCTCGCCTGCAAGCTCCTTTGCGCGCACCGCGAAGGGCGCCTTCTTCTCAACATAAATCCGTCTGACAAGACCCATTTTCCGCCTCCGTTCGGGACCTCAAAGCCCCTGTTTTTCTAGGAAATGCCGTGTTTCACGGCGTTTTTGTTGAAATAATTATAGCACCCGGGCAATCATAATCAAAATGAATATCAATCATTGACTTTATAAGTAACACTTATTGTTTTTTTACTACACTTGTGGTATACTACAGAGTGCGAAGTTATCAGTATTCCGCGGGTCCCAAAGGCTTGCGGCGGGAGGCTCTATGATCTCAGAGATATTGTCCCCGGAAACACTCCGGGGAGTTGCTGTCATTCATCTGTTCTACTATATTGCCTGTCTCGGAGGTACGTTAGCGCTGCTTCTGCTGCTGCGCAACGTCATGCCCTGTGACCAGGGGCGTGCCTTCGCGGTCAACGGAGAGCTCTCGAAGGGCAAGACACGCGGTGTGGGATTGCTGTTTATCCTGGGTTTTGTCATTTCCACCTTCCTGTTCGTCAAGATTACGTGGGAACTGGCGATTCTGCTCCTGCTGCTGATCGCGTGCATGCTGACCGGTTTTCTCGATGACGCGGGGACCGTGCCGTGGGGCGGATTAAAGAAAGGTCTTCTGGATCTCGGCATCGCGCTCGGCGCCGGTTTCGCAGCATGGCAGTTCTACGGAACAAAGGTGTCGTTCCACCTGTTCTCTGTTGAGTCGGAATACGGATACCTTATTCCCGCCTCCATCAAGCTGCCCGCTCCGATCTATATCATTATCGCCGCGGCACTCGTGTGGGGAGCCATCAACGTGGTGAACTGCACCGACGGTGTGGACGGCCTGTGTACCTCTCTCGCCATCCTCGCGCTGTTCGCGTTCGGTAGACTCGGCAATGCGTCCGGAATGTCCCTCTGCGAAGAAAACGGCATACTGACCACCGGAATGATCCTTTGCCTGATACCGTACCTGTGGTTCAACGCATCCCCGAGTACAATGCTGATGGGCGATGCGGGTTCGCGGGCCCTCGGTTTTCTGTTCGCAATGCTCGCGCTGCGGTCCGGGTTTATGCTTGAGTTTATCCCGATCTGCCTCGTGTTCATCCTTGACGGCGGTCTCGGACTTCTGAAGCTTGCGCTTCTCCGCTCCGTCAAGATACATATTTTCAAAAATGTACGTCTTCCGCTTCACGACCACGCACGCAAGAATCTGAAGTGGGGTGATGCGCAGACCGTGTTCCGGTTCGTGCTCGTGCAACTCGCCGTCATCCTGTTGTATTGGGCCCTGATCGCCTTGTAAACGAAACCCTATGGATATCAGTTACGAATTATACAAAGTATTTTACTATGTCGCCACCTCCCGGAGCTTCTCCGAGGCCGGCACGAAACTGTTCATCTCGCAGTCCGCGGTGAGCCAGTCGATCCGGTCCTTGGAGCGCAGACTCGGGCAGACGCTCTTCGTGCGCAAGACCAAGCGGGTCACGCTCACGAAGGAGGGGGAAATGCTCTTCAAGCACATCGAGCCGGCCGTACAGCTGATCCTGCGCGGCGAGGCGCAGGTGCTCAACTCGGGGAGCCACTCCTCACAGCTGCGCGTCGGTGCAAGCGACACCATTTGCCGTTACGTGCTCGTCCCCTACTTTAAGAAGCTGCACGAGCAGCTCCCGGACGTGCACATCAACATCCTAAACGGCACCTCCCCGCAGTGCGCGCGCATGCTCGACGCGGGAGATGTGGACCTGATCATCACGAACTCGCCGAACGCCGCCCTGAGCGGTGACCGCAACGTGATCCCCGTCAAGACATTTCACGATGTCTTCGTCGGAAATCCGACAGCTTTTCCGTCCTGCTTCCGCGAATCCGGAGGTCACAGGAAACCGCTGTCGCTGTCGGAGCTGCTGCATTATCCGCTGATGATGCTCAGCAAGCGCTCCGCCACAAGCGAGTTTCTGCACGAACAATTCCAACGGCAGTCCCTCGACCTCGCGCCTGCGATCGAGCTGAACAGCAACGACCTGCTGATGGACCTCGCCCGCATCGGACTCGGCATCGCCTGCGTTCCGGATTACTGCCTGAGCGAGGATCCCGAACTTCGGGAGCTGCTCCTCGCGGAGCCTCTGCCGAACCGCCAGCTGCTTCTCGCGTACGATGAGACAAGGCCTCTCACACCGGCCGCGGAAGCGCTGAAATCAATGCTTACGGAACAGAACTGACACAGGCTGTGACGCATTGAGATCGTTGCTTACGAAACTGAAACTCAGCCGGCTGCAGAACCGGCACAACATACAGACAACAGACATATTACACGACCAGGAGGTATCCCTTCATGAGCAAACCGTTAACCGCTCTCAAAACCAACATTCAGAAGGTCATCATCGGCAAGGACGATGTGATTGACGAGTTGTTCGCTGCGCTGCTTGTCGGCGGACATGTCCTCATCGAGGATGTCCCCGGTACCGGCAAGACAACTCTCGCGAAGGCACTTGCTGCCTCGATTTCCGGCGCATTTGCCCGTATCCAGTTTACACCCGACCTGTTGCCGTCGGACATCACCGGCATCAACTACTTCAACCGCAAGAAGGATGACTTCGTGCTTCGCTACGGTCCGGTGTTCACCAACATTCTGCTCGCGGACGAGCTCAACCGTGCGACGCCTCGTACGCAGTCGGCTCTCCTGGAGTGTATGGAGGAGAAACAGGTCACCATCGACGGTGTCACCTACTCACTTGCCGCTCCGTTCTTCGTAATCGCTACGGAAAATCCTATTGAGACCGCAGGTACGTTCCCGCTGCCGGAAGCGCAGCTTGACCGTTTCCTGATGCGTCTGCCCATGGGTTATCCGACGCAGGAGGAAGAGCTCAGCATCCTCAACCGCTTCAAGACCGACAACCCGCTCGATTCCCTCCAGCCCGTATACACGCAGGAGGACATCGTTGCAATGCAGCAGGCGTACATCAAGGTGACGATCCATCCGATCCTACAGAAGTACATCCTCGACATCGTCGCGGCAACCCGCAGCAACCCGAAGGTTCCGATCGGCGCTTCGCCTCGTGCCTCCCTTGCTCTGCAGAACGTTGCTAAGGCTTACGCGTTCATCCAGGGCCGCAGCTATGTAACGCCTGAGGACATCGTCCACCTGGCTTGCCCGGTGCTTGCGCACCGTCTCTGCATCGGCCGTGGCGCGTCCCACAGCGCTTCCCAGACACTGCCAATCATGAAGGACATTCTCTCGAAGGTTCCTGTGCCGACCGAGAGCTGGAGCTGATCCGGTGCCCCGGCAATGCGGGGAGTGTCCGTGCGTTCAAAGTTATATTTTCCGAGACAACGAAGGCTGCCGCAGAAACCTGCGACAGCCTTTTCAATGTCTTCGTAATCGTATTGTTTTTGCGATCAAAACGTCTCTATCCGTTGATCACTTCTTCGGTGCGGTAAGGATGGTTCCCATCGTAATGGCATCCCACTCATCCGTCTTCGTGATCGTGTATTCCTTCTCGATCGTCTTGTAAATGTTGTTGATGCCCTTATTTTGTGCATCGCTGACAGCCTCGCTGACGGCGTCCTCGTATCCGTAGTAGGTGGTGTTGTCCGCCAACTCTACGATGTAGATACCGTAGTTCGTCTCCAGGAGACGGATCTCGCCGACCTTCATGTTCAGCGCGAGATTTACGTACTGCGTGTCAAGGCTTGCGCAGTCGGCAATACTGAAATTGCTCTGGCCGAGGTTCAGGATGTCCGACCTCTTCGAGTAGATCTGCTCGAGGGAAGTACCGGACAGCGCGTCCTGATAACAATCGTTCATCGTCGCCACACGCTTCGCGGTATCTCCGGCCTTCATGTTCAGCTCGGCATTTTCATCGCTCTTGGTCAGGTATACGTAGTTCGTCTTGTACAGACGGTAGTTTTCCTTGTCGATCGTAGCTGCGATCGCCTCGCGGTCCACAACCACGTTGGAGGCCATGATCGAGCTGAACTGGTCTGCGAGGAAAATTCGCTCATAGTTGTCGCGGATTACTTCCTGCGTCATACCGCAGCGGGCGCGCTGTTCAGGAGTGAATTTGGCGAGGAACTGCTGCGTGGTCTGATCCAGCATCTTCACGCGGCCTTCCGTCATCGTAACATTGGCATCCTTGGCCTCATAGTACATCAGAAGAGTGTAAAGCATGCTGGCGTACACCGCTTCCTTGTACAGTTCACTCATCTTCTCCCCGTTCGATCCGGGAAGCGACCAGAAATCAACGTTCTCTCCGTAGAGACCCGTGTAATACTCTTCGTTCGCTTTGTAGTTTTCGATGCCGTCCAGCTCGTTATACGCCAGATAATATGTGAACATATCGAGCGTTACGTCGTACTTCTTATCGCCCTTCGTGATGGTGAGAACGACCTTCTTGGCGTTGGCCGCCGCATTTTCCCGCGCGAGCTCTGCGTACTCCGCTTCCGTCAGCTTTTTTTCGCCGCATCCGGTAAGCACTCCCGCGCACGAAACGAACATGCAGAGCGCGCAGATTACGGCAAGTATCCTTCTTTTCATCTTAAACCTCACTTCATATGCCGCCCCGAAAAAGGCGACGGATTCCCACAATCGGTCTTTATCATACCATAGAAAACAGCGACGGTCAAAAGAATTTTCTGTGTCAGCGCCTTCCGCGCTACAGCTTTCCGCATCACAGCTTTCCGCATCACAGTTTTCCGCATCACAGCTTTCCGCATTCCTTTGTTCCGCGTCACAGCACCGACAGCACTATGCCGGTGATGACCACCGCCGCGCACAGCAGCTTCTGCACGATCTTCTTCTCGCGGAACACAAGCCACCCGCCGAGGATCGTCACGATCGTGCACGCCTGCTTGAGCACCGTCATGACGATAACGCGGCTCTCCGCGTACCCGTTGGCGATGAACAGCGCCCTGTCCGCGATGACGAACAGGATGCTCAGGCCCCAGATCCACGGGTTTTTCAGCATTCCACGCACGTTCAGACGGATTTTCCGCGCAAGGACGTACAACACGTAAAATACAACCAGGAACACCATGTACCACAGCTGCAGCTGTCCGCTCGAGAGGTTGTCCTCCCGCATCA
>CADBLW010000082.1 GCA_902795625.1 uncultured Lachnospiraceae bacterium
CAACCAAGGCGAGGCGGTGTGTTGCATGGATCATAATGCTTGTGCTTATGATCGGCAGTTTGACCGCCTGCGGGAGCGAGGAGCCCGAGACACGGGATCCGAAGAAGAATGACACGGTGACAGGATCGCCGAAGCCGACAGAGGAACCCGGTGATGTGACACCGACGGCGGAACCTACCCCCGGCGATGTGACGCCGACTGCAGAACCGACGCCCGCGGAAGCGACTCCGACAGCGGAGCCTACCCCGGCAGAAGCAACTCCCACGCCGGAGGCGACACCCACGCCGGAGGCAACGCCTACCGAGGAGCCCGCTCCTACGGAAGCGCCCACGCCTACGGAAGTGCCGGTTCCGTCCGGATATCCGACAGCGACACCGACGCCGGCAGGCAAGTTCGGAACCAAAATGAGCGATTTTTACGGCACGTGGTACGCGAAAAATGTGATCGGTCTGGAGTCTGACCTCACGGAGTGCAAGGATGATCCCCAGAGTGACTACCGGCTTGTGTTTGAAGACGACGAGTATGACACCGCACGGCTGATCCATGCATGGCAGCATAATCCGAACGATGAATCCTCCCTGGATTCGACATATGAGTTTGAACTGCGGACGAAATTTTCCGAGGAGGAGCTGAAGAAGTACCGCGACTTGAACTACGGGATGGAGGATCTGGCGAAGGACGTGACGGATCTCTCCCGCGGACACCTTGTGTACAGCTGTGTGGATGGCCCCGGCGAGGATGACTTCGGGATGCTTCTGATCGTGGACGCACAGCCCGACGGCTCCCTTGCGGTGGAGTATGCAGCAGTGTATGCCGGCGGCTCGTTCCCGGTATTTACCGATTACACCTTCGTGCGCGAGCGCGTGTACGATGTCGGCAGCTACTTTGAGGATTACGTCGGAATGTGGTACGCCCATGAGAACTATAACTGGGGCGACGGCGTGACGGAGGTTTACCCGCGCAACGACGGCGAGTGGGATTTTTCGGAGGATTACTACCGCATCTACATCTCGCCGGGCGGACAGCTGGAGATGGCCTTCGGCAAGAACCCGGACGACGACAAGACAACCTACATCCTCTACTGGGAGATGCCGGAGGCTTGGCAGAAGCGGTTCAACAATTATCCGTCCTTCATGGATGTCCGGACCAACCTGAATGAGAAGACGCTTGTCTTCGCGAGCCTCGACGGCAATGTCGTGATCGTGGCAAAGATGAAGGATGACAAGACGCTTCATATAACGATCGATGCGGGCGAATACCCGTATGAACTCACGCTCACGAGAGAGCACGCGTACGATTACGACTGCGCGTCGATCTTCATGGACTATGTGGGATACTACGAGCTCAGCGAGTATGTGTCGAGCGACAACACCATCGTGAAGGTTACGGATTCCTCGCCGTATGTGAAGCTGAGGATCTCCCGTGACGGCATTCTCTCGGAGATGTACACCGGAGCCTTTGTTGACTATGAGCTCCGCACGAAGGACAGTATGAAGGCCAACCCGGCATGGTACGCGGAACACGGTCTTGACAAGCTGTACACGGATGTGGAACAGCAGCTGTGGGTATTCCGGAGCAACAGCACAACGTATATGCAGGATGCGCTCATTGTTGTACGGATGGTGGCGGACGGCGAACTTCTCATCTCATCGTACAGCAACAACAACGGAAACTACGCCGAGACGAGATACGCAAAATACGTTCGTATGTCGGGAGAGCGCTGATCAAGCCGCGCTTGCTGCGGCACATAAGCGATAACTAAGCCGCATTTTTCGGCGGCATGATGGAGGACACGGAAAATGAACCCGATTTTGGAACAATTCGGACAATACGGTATTATCCCCGTAGTGAAGATCGACCGCGCGGAGGATGCGGAGCCCCTTGCAAAGGCGCTCTGTGACGGTGGTCTGCCGGTGGCGGAGGTTACGTTCCGCACGGCGGCGGCAGCGGACGCGATCGCGGCGATGACGAAGGCATACCCGCAGATGCTCGTGGGCGCGGGCACCGTGCTTACGACAGCGCAGGTGGATGCGGCGGTTGCCGCGGGCGCGAAGTTTATCGTGAGCCCCGGACTGAACCCGAAGGTAGTGTCGTACTGCGTGGAGAAGGGCATCCCGGTAACGCCGGGTGTCAGCAGCCCCTCGGAGATTGAGCAGGCTCTCGAACTCGGCCTCGACGTCGTAAAATTCTTCCCTGCCGAGGCGTCGGGTGGTCTTGCCAAGATCAAGGCCATGGCGGCTCCCTACGGCGGCATCCGTTTCATGCCCA
>CADBLW010000083.1 GCA_902795625.1 uncultured Lachnospiraceae bacterium
CCGCCCGGCAGCTCGTCCGTGTGGTAGAACAGGTACGAGTGGCCCTTGTAGTCGCACAGGCCGGGATGGTTCGTGAAGCACGGTCCCTCCTCCATCAGTACGCCCCGGTATACCCACGGGCCGGTGGGTCCCTCTGAGGTCGCGTAGCCGAAGTGCTCGTTTCTCTTCTCGCCCTCGGCAAATCCCGCGAACACCATGTAGTAAAGTCCGTTTCTCTTATAGAACCACGGTCCCTCGCCGTAGGTCGTTCCGGTCATGTGGCTGCCCTTGCCGAAGGACTCGACAGTCATCGGGATTTTCCGAACGCCGACGCTCTCGTCGATCGAGATCATGTCCTCGTTCAGGAGAACGTAGCGGAGCTCCGGATTGCCGAAGTACAGATACGCCTGGCCGTCGTCATCGATGAACACGGTCGGGTCGATGTCGTTCCAGTCGCCCTCGTCCACAAGCGGATATCCGAGATCCTTGAACGGACCGGTGGGGCTGTCCGAAACGCCAACCGCGATGGCCATGCCGCCGTTTTTCTTGTGTACCGGGCAGTACAGGTAGAATTTTCCGTTTCGGAAAATGCACTGCGGCGCCCACGCGCGGTCATCCGCCCACTCAATGTCATCGAG
Source organism: uncultured Lachnospiraceae bacterium (assembly GCA_902795625.1). Classification (GTDB taxonomy): domain Bacteria; phylum Bacillota; class Clostridia; order Lachnospirales; family Lachnospiraceae; genus ISDg. Next base: position 618 of record CADBLW010000083.1, read on the forward strand.
ACCGAAGATCTTCCCGTGGTCGGTCCAGTTCACCATGTCCGTGGTGGAGTAGCATCTCCAGTCAAACATCGTGTAGAAATCGTTGATCAGCTGATCCTCATCGTGGGTCGTGTAGAGATACAGCACACCGTCGTGAACCATCGGCGCGGGATCCGCCGTATAGATCGATGTGATGATCGGGTTTTTGCTCATAAAATCAGTCATTGTTTTCTTTCCTCCTGCGCTTTTTGATCTTCGCGGTCATGATCCCTGCCGCCACGGCCGCTCCCGCGGACACCACGCAGAGCGGGATTGCGTACAGGAGCGGATCAACTTCCTTGTCCTTGTTTTTGAAATTGTCGCTTTCACCGGCATCCGCACTGTCTTCCGCCGGGGGAACCGGCGTGTCCGTCGGTACCGGCGTCGGTGTGTCTGTCGGGATCGGTGTGTTCGTCGGCGTAGGTGTATCTGTCGGTGTCGGTGTATTGGTCGGCGTCGGCGTGTTCGTCGGCGTCGGTGTATTGGTCGGTGTCGGGATCGGCGTCGGTGTCGGTGTTGCTGTCGCCTGCGCGGTCTCTCTCGACGCGTGCTCCATCATATTGTTCCCGGTGTCCAGCCCGACCGTCGTGCGGAACAATCCGAAGTCCGCAATGCTGTACTCATAGTCGTCGGAGACGTAGAACCAGTACCCCTGCTGCGACTCGTGCTTCTTGTAGGCAGCCGTCGCAACCTCGAGCGCCGTCTTTCCTCCGAACTCGGAGAGGGGCTCGCGCATGTTCATGCGGAGCTTATTTTCCCCGTAGAGATGAAAATACGTCTTCTGCACATCCCATGTGCCGTATTTTTCGGCCGACTCAGGAAGATAATCCGCCTCCATCGAGTGCTTGATCACTTCCTGCACCGCCGCGTTCAGGATCATGTGCCCGCCGTGTCCGTACTCGCCCTTGATGTCGTGGGTGACGATGACGAGCGGCTTGAAGCGGCGCACCATCTCGCACGTGCTCTTCACAAGCTTATTGAAATCGTACTTGTTCTTGGCCGTCTCAAGGGATTTCACATAGTGGTCGTAATAGTTCATGCAGGCCGGGTAGTTGCGGATGCCGCTCGCCCACAAGCCGTCAAGCTTCTCGTGCTCGCGCACGGGCTCCGTCGACCAGAACTCGCACATGTACACGACCTGCACGCGGCGTTTCTCCTGGCCGCCGTACTGCGCCAGCACACCGCCCATGAAGAGGATCTCATCGTCCGCGTGGGTCGAGAAGACCAGAATGTCCGCCTCCTTCAGCGCAGGCTTCCACACCTGCACATCTGCGGGCAGCTTTCCTTCGGAAAATGCCTCGATCTCACTCACGTAAACGTCTTTTTCAAGTATGATCTCCACGCTCGTCGCGGGCTCCGCAAGCTCAACGTAGTCGTGCAGGAAGCCCTGCTTTCCGTGCTCCTCGGTGTGGTCGTTATAGCGCAGCTTGTACGGAGAGACCGAGGATCCCCAGCGGATGTAGATGCCGTACATCGGCGTCTCCGACGTCACTGTGAGAATCTCGCCGCTCTTGTATTTTTCGCGCGATTTGTTGGAGTTGTCGCGCAGCTTGCTCTGCGAACTGCCCTTGGCATTTTTCACGGTGATCTTCAGAGAGACGGCTTCTTTCGTCTCGTCCCTAGATCCATCCGCGGTTTTCGCCGTCCCCTGTACGCACAGGATGAGCAGAAACACAAGGACAACCGGAAGTGCCATTCGCACCGCCGGTCCCGCGAGCGGCCTGAGCCTCCGCCGAAGCTGACCGATCCTTCGTCCCACGGAATGTTTCATTCAGTTTCCCCCTCTACCGTCAGGAGCATCTCCAGACTCCTGAAGTTGTGATCAACATGCTCGGCATACCATGCCGCTGTGACCGCGCGAAGCTCGGCAAGTACCTCCGGGCTCACGGAAAATGAAAACAGCTTCGACGGCTGTGTCGACGCGATGATCCGCAGCGCGTACCAGGTCGAGTCGTCGAGATTGAAATAGCCGGAAGCAACCGCCTGCGTCCGCAGCTCATAGGCCTTGCGGCCGGCCTCGTCAAACAGCTCGCCCGCACATTTTCCGCAGAGACAGCCGCCCGACGGCACATGGAACACGAAGGGTCCCTTGTGATCTCGGCAGCGCACGCACTCGTTGACCTGCGGTCCCTCGCCCCGGGTGTACGCGATCTTAACCTCAAAGATCGCACGGACAAGACGAGCCTCCGGCTCGCCCTTGGCAAGCGCCCGCAGTCCCGCGTACAGCAGTTGCAGCGTCTCGCTCTCGTCAAGATACTCCTCCGTCGCGAACTCCGCGAGCTCGCAGAAGTACAGACCGTAGCAGGTCCTGTCGAAATCGCTCCGAAGCTCCGTAAAATAGTTGTTCACCTCGGCGCGGATCACCGTGTAGGAGTTGCGCCCCTCAACGACGGTGAACGCCCCCGTCACAAACGGCTGAGCCGCTGCCACCAGCGCGGATTTCGGCCGCTGCGCCCCCTTGGCGAAGGCCGAGATGCGTCCCCGCTCCTTCGTCAGAACGGACAGCCGGCGGTCATACTCGCCCATCGGCATCGAGGAAAGAACGATGCCATGCAAAATCGGATGATCGGTCATGCGTATCTCTCCTCCTGTCGTTTCTTACTCATTAAGCAAAGCCGCCTGCCTGCACAGCGTTGTCATTTTCGCCGAAAGGAACTGCTTCCGCCCCTCACTCCTCGGGATCGCGGTAGCCGTAGTTCTTGATGAGAATGTCGCTGTCGCGCCAGTTCTCCTTCACTTTTACCCAGAGCTTCAGGTTGATCTTCGTGCCGGTCATCATCTCGATGTCGCGGCGCGCCTCGGTGCCGATCTTCTTGAGCATCGAGCCCTGCTTTCCGATGATGATGCCCTTGTGGGACTCGCGCTCACACACGATGGTCGCGTCGATGTCGATCAGCGTGCCGCCCTCGCGCTCCTTCATGCGGTCGATCAGAACCGCAACGCCGTGCGGGATCTCATCCTCAAGGTTGCGAAGCGCCTTCTCGCGGATCAGCTCCGCAGCGATCTGCCGCTCCGGCTGGTCCGTGATCGTGTCCTCGTCATAGTACTGCGGTCCCTCCGGCAAATACTTGAAGATCGTCTCCGTAAGATCGTCCGTGTTCTCGCCCTTGAGCGCGGAAACCGGCACGATCGCCGCGAAATCAAGCGCTTTCCGGTAAGCGTCGATGAAGCGGAGGATCTCCTCCTTCTTCACCTTGTCGATCTTGTTGATGACGAGCATCACCGGCGTCTTCACCTTCGAGAGGCGTTCGATGATCGACTGCTCGGCAGCGCCGATATAGTCGCTCGGCTCCACAAGCCAGAGGATCAGGTCGACGTCGCGGAGCGTATTTTCCGTGACCTCGGTCATGAATTCGCCCAGCTTGTTGCGGGCTTTGTGAATGCCCGGCGTGTCGAGGAATATGATCTGCCCGCGCTCGTCGGTGAACACCGTGCGGATCTGGTTTCTCGTCGTCTGCGGCTTGTTCGAGGTGATGGCGATCTTCTGTCCGATCAGCCGGTTCATCAAAGTGGATTTTCCCACGTTCGGGCGCCCGATCAGGGCGACAAATCCCGAGCGGTAGGCCGTATTGTTCGCGTTTCCGCGCTCCATGTCATGCACTCCTTTTGCTTTCTTCATGCGACAGCAGCCGCAGCTTGCACCGCGACTGCCGTCGGTAATTTCCGTATGTCACACTTTAACCGCGAAGCGGTCTCCTCACATCGAAGAGATCCTCGCATTCCTTCGCCTTGCTCTCCGAAGCGACCGACGCGCGGTAGCCCTGCGCCAGGCAGGCGCGGATCACCGGGGCAAGTTCGCGCAGCTTCTCGTTGGTAACCGTGAGAACAGCATCGCGGTCGCACTGCGCATCCTCCTTCGTGATGCCGATGTAGTAGCGGTTCAGCGCCGAATACATCGCCGTGGAAGGCGTAAACGGATTGTCCATGTCCGCGATCGTTCCGATAATGTAGCGCGTGATCTCGCGGTCGCTCAGGTTCAGCTTTGCAATGTAATCCACGGCGCCGTTGAACACCTCGTAGGATTCCCGCAGGTTCGGATCCCGGTAGGTCGACATGAAGATGTTGCCCGAGATCGCATCCCCGCCGAAGCCCGCGCCGTACGCTCCGCCGAGAACGCGGATCTTCGTCCACAGGTAATCCCTCGAGAGGATCGTCTCCAGAACGCGGTAGATACCGCTGCACTCGTATCCCGCGGCGCGCACATTTCCGACAGCCACGTTGTACTGCACGGCACCCGCGCAGGTGAGCACTTCATTTTTCTTCGTAAAATGATACCCTCCGAGCCGGGGCAGCTTCGCCGCCTCAGCGAGAGGATCCTCCGCGGGCACGCTGTCCAGATCGGCCGTGAACTGCGCGATCCCCGGGAGCGCCTTCGCGTAGCCGTCCGCATCCGTCGAGATACCGAAGGACAGGCGGTTTTTGCGCAAAATGTGCAGCCGGATCTTCTGCATGTGCTCTACGATCTCCTCCTTCATCGAATCGAAGTTGTCGATCCACTTGCGGAGGAAGGAGTAGTAGCCCTCACCTGCCGTCCAATGACGGAAGCGCACGTGCGTGCTGAACTGGGAAAATGCAACCCAGTTGGCCGTGCGGCTTCCGCTCGAGACAAGCGAGTTCGGAAGGTACGAAGCCTGCTCGGAAATGATCTCGAGAAGGCGCTTATAGTCTGTGTGCTTCGTGCGCCACAGAGCCTCCCAGAGAAGCTCCAGGCCCTTGGCGACGCCACCGTTGAAGACGCGCAGGTCGCATGTCAGGAAGCCCTTCATCTCACCCGGCTCGCCCTTCACGGAGGTTGCCTCCGGGAACTGCGACAGGCTTCCGGTATAGAAGTTCAATTCATTCTGGAACTCCGGATAGGTGTAATTTTCCGTGTCCATCACATTGAGGGTCTCCGCGTACAGTTTGAGGTACGGAAGCTCCTCCTCCGGCAGGTCGGTCACGTCAAACCGCGCCTGCATATACGTGATCCCGCCCGTAAAATTGTCGACGAAGATCACGGGGACATCGTCCTCCGTCTTCTCCACCGTGTACTCCAGCGGGAGCGGCTCCTTGCTGATGTCCTCACGCGTGAGGGACGGGATGCACGAAAGCTCCTCCTCGGTCTCCACGCGGTTCTGGAACTCCTTGAGCGCGGCGGTCTCCGCCACAAGCGCGGCGATCTCCTCCTCGCTCATCGCCGCCTTCTTCGCGGCGAGTTTTGCGGCGAGTTCTTTCTGCTGCTTCGTCTCAAGTCCCCTCTCGGGCTTCACGACGGCGAGCACCGAATGATCCCCGTCGAGGAATTCCTGCAGCAGCTGTTCAAAATATCCGGTATCAAGCTCCTTGCGAAGCTCGTTGTACACCCAGCCGAGATCCAGCCCGTCAAACGGCCGGTTCTCATCCAGCAAGTACGTGGAGAGCGAGTTCATCGCGTAGTAGATGCCTCTCGGCTCACCTCCGAAATCCGTCGAGCGGTAGTTGAACTCCGCGCGGTTGAGAAGCGCCTCGACGGCGTGCTTATTGACGCCCTCCTTGATCACCCCTGCGATCGTATCGCGGATGATCTCGAGGAAGCGGTCCGCCTGATCGGCATCCGCCTCACGCGCCGTGATCACGACCATCGGCTGGCGAAGATCCGAATTCACGTAGCCGGACACGTCGCTTCCGATGCCGGCGTCGATGAGAGCCTTCTTGACCGGCGCACCGGGCATGGAGAACAGGATCGTGGAGAGCGTGTCCCAGGCGCCCGACTTCTTCGGGTCGATCCCGTCGATCACCTTCACGGCGTACTCCAGATATGTCCTGCCCTTCTCCTCCTCGTCCTCACCGATCGGATAGGTCCCCTCCACGCGCTTGAACCCGAAGGGTTTCTGCGTTCCGATCTCGGAATCCACCGGAATGACATCGAACCCGGAGAGATACTCGCGGTCGATAAAGGTGAGCATGTCGCCCATGTCCGCGTTTCCGTAGAGATAGATGTAGCTGTTGGCCGGCGAATAGTAGGTGCGGTGGAACTCGAGAAACTCCTCGTAGGAAAGCTCGGGGATCACCTTCGGGTCGCCGCCGGACTCCACGCCGTAGGTCGTATCCGGGTACATCGCCTCACGGAGCACGCGGTACGCGCTTCGGTCGGGATTGGAAAATGCTCCCTTCATCTCGCTGTACACGATGCCGTTGACACCGAGCTCCGCCTCGGGGCTCTCCAGCTCATAGTGCCAGCCCTCCTGAAGGAAGATCTCTTTTCTCTTGTAGATCAGCGGATGCAGCACGGCATCCATGTAGACGTTGACCAGATTCTTAAAATCCTTGTCGTTGCAGCTGGAGCAGGGATAGCAGGTCCATGTGGACGAGGTAAACGCGTTGATAAATGTGCGGAGCGACCCCTTGTCCATCTCGGTGAACGGGTCCTTCACGGGAAATTTCTCGGAGCCGCACAGCACCGAATGCTCCAGGATATGCGGCACACCCGTGCTGTTCGTCGGCGTGGTGCGGAAGGCAATGCCGAACATCTTGTTCGGATCGTCGTTCGCGAGGAGAATTACGCGGGCACCGCTCTTTTTATGCTTCAACACAAGACCGTCCGCACCGATGTCCGGAAGGTGGCGGTACTCGCCCCGCTCATATCCCTCACATGTAAAATTTTCTAGATTCGTCATATAGGTTTCATATTCCTTTTTTATTCTTTTGTGAGCAGGATTTTACTCCTTTTCATTCTTTGATGCCGTCGCGGATGACATTACAGATAATCTTCCTCATCGTAGTCATCGTAGTTGACGGACTTCTTTTCGCTGCCCTTATCGGGCGCCTTCGTATCCTTCACGGCCTTCTTCGCCTTCTTCGGATCGTCTACGCGGTCGAGGCTTTCCTTTGCTTCCTTCACGGCCTTCTTCGCCTTCTTCTCGGCAACCTCGGCATCTCTCATCGCCTTCATCGCCTTGTCGACATTGGCCTTGTGAGCGGCCTCGCCGCCTGCCAGAAGTCTCGGGTCAAAGGTCGTTCCCATATCGTCCTCGGTGTCATCCTCGGCGACATACTCCCTCTTGGAGCGCTTCTTACCGGCTGCCTCCGCCTCGGCGTCCCTGTCCTTTTTGCTCTTCTTCGCAGCGGGCACAGCGGTCGCGAGACCTGCCTCCTTCTCGCGGTCCTTCCGGCTCTTCTTCACCGGCTCCTCGGGAAGATCATCCTCATCGATCTCCTCGGCGTCATATTCCTTCGCGTGACGGTTGTGGCCGATCAGCAGAAGGACAAACAGCAGAACACAGAGCAGGAACAGCAGAGCGATGATGCCCACGCCGATGCGCTCACGCTGGGAAAGGCTCTCGATCAGTTTCCAGAACCCTCCGCCCGAGGTCGACTTGACGGGTGCCGGGCTGGTCTCTCCGTCGCCGTTCGGCGCGATCGAAGGTGATACCGGCGGTGTCGGCTGCTCCGGTTCGTCCGGAGTTTCCGTAGGCGTCGGCTCCGGCTGCTCCTCCGGAGGGATCTCCTCCTTCACGGTGTACAGTGCATCCGAGTAGCGCTGGATCGTCTGTTCCTTTGCATCGATCAGGTACCACCCCTCATTGCCCTCCGGGCTGCGCAGATACGAGAGGAACATCGTCGAATCCGCGTCGGCGCAGTACGCGGGGATCCGCTCCCCGAACGCCGTGACCTCGCTCTCGCTGAAACCCTTCGGCACTTCCTCAGAGTCCGGCTTTCCTATGTAGAGGTATCTCCGCGCGTCACCGCCTAAGGTGATGTACGGGGCACAGGTAATCGTTCCGTCGTCCGCCTTCGCGAAGGTGTAGAGCTTTCCGTCGCTCAGCTGCACGAGCTTGGTGTCCTCATTTTCCGAGGAAGCGACCGCGACATGGTAGCCGTCGACGTCCGTGTCCTCCGCGGAAAATCCTTCCGGAAGCTCCACAGTGATCTGATCCATCAGGGTCAGCTCCTGCCCGTCAATCAGTACGGTGAGACCCGGCGTCGGTGTTGCCGACGGGCTCGGTGACGGGGACGGTGTGGGAGACGGTGTCGGCGTGCTCGTAGGCGCCGGTCCTCTCGTGACCGTGATCTTATATGTCTTCGTCGTCTTGCCGTCC
>CADBLW010000084.1 GCA_902795625.1 uncultured Lachnospiraceae bacterium
GGCGCGCGACATCTGCGGCATGGACAAGCTGATGTGGGGCAGCGACTACCCGCGCACCATGACGGACATCACCTACCGCTCGGCGGTGCGCTTCATCGCGGAAACCCCGAAAATGACGGAGGCGGAGAAGGACGCGTTCTTAGGCGGAAACGCCGTGCGGTTCTACGGGTTCGAGGGACTCGCGCCGATGCCGGAGATCGGGAACATGCTGTAGCGAAGGTGTTCGGCCCGGATGATCGGGAATGCGAAGCCGACGCGGACGAAAGCTGCAAAGGAAACTGTTACAACAAGGAGGAAATCTCATGCTGAAGGGAATCTCCCCCATGCTCTCACCGGAACTTTTGAAGGTTTTGTGCGAGATGGGGCACAGTGATACGATCGTGATCGCGGACGGGAATTTTCCGGCCGAGACCATGGGGAAGGATGCGATCGTGATCCGGATGGACGGACACGGCGTGCCGGAAATCCTGGAGGCGATCCTTTCGGTCTTCCCGCTCGATCAATACGTCGAGAAGCCGGTGAGCCTGATGGAGCGGGTGCCGGGCGACAACGCGGACATCTCCATCTGGAAAACGTACGAGGAGATGATCGCGAAGGAGGAGCCAAGGGGAAAGTCAGTGATCCGGACGCTGGAGCGGTTTGCATTTTACGAGGAGGCGAAGAAGGCGTACGCGATCATCGCGACGTCGGAGACGAGCCAATACGCAAACATTCTGCTGCAGAAGGGGTGCGTGCTGTAAGGGACGGTCGCAGAGGTGACTGTCGCAGAGAAATGTTGCAACATAAGAGTGAAGGCGTGAGAGCAGGATCTGTGAGGATCCTGCTTTTTTACGTTGGGACAGACGTCGGAACAGACCGCAAAACAACCGCAAAACAGACTGCAAAACAGGATGGTGCCAAAGGGCATATATGTGGTATAATGGATGCAATTACGAAGCAGGGAAGCGCGACAGCGATCCTTCAAAAGGAAAGTGGGACAATATTCGATACAGGAGGGCAAATCATATGTTTGGTTTCAAAAAGCGCACACCGGAGGACGGCGGTGCTTCGATCACGGACAAGGCGGTGATGAGATGTTCCGCGGGTGAGATCGGGCAGCCGGTCAGGGGTCTGATCATACCGTTCGCCGAGATACAGGATCCCGTATTTTCCGGCGGACTGCTCGGCCAGGGCATCGGGATCGAGCCGGAGGAAGGCATCGTGTACGCGCCCATGGACGGCGTGGTCAGTTCGGTCGCGGGCACCAACCATGCCATCGGGATCACCGGCGACGGGGAGATGGAGCTGCTGATCCATGTGGGGATCGACACGGTCGCGATGAACGGCGACGGATTTGCAACATTTGTGGCTGAGGGCGATCAGGTCGTCAAGGGGCAGAAGATCATGGAGTTCGACCGCGACAAGATCAAGGCCGCCGGCAAATTCGAGACGGTCGTGGTTCTCCTCACGAACAGCGACGACTACCCTGATTTCAAGTTGTTGTAATACGGAAAATGTTGTTCGGAAAGTGTAAAACACGGAAAAACCCGGAGGAAGGAATATGAAAGAATTTACGTATGTGATCACGGACGAGGTCGGTATCCACGCGAGACCGGCGGGTCTGCTCGCGCAGGAGGCCAAGAAGTTCACCAGCACGGTCATGTTTGTGAAGGGCGAGAAGAGCGCTAAGGCGACCTCGATGATGAAGCTCATGGGCATGGGCATCAAGAAGGGCGACGAGATCACCGTCACGGTGGAAGGTGACGATGAGGACGCGGCGGCAGCGGCGATCGAGGCGTTTGTGAAGGCGAATCTCTGACAGGCGCGATCAGATTATGAGGGGTTAATAACATGGTGGTGTATGACGGCAAAACCGTTTCGGAGGGAATCGCGATCGGACGGATATATGTGTATTCGAAGAGCGAGCAATCCGTGCGGTGCAGTAAAGTTGCGGATACCGCGGCCGAGCTTGCGCGCTACGCGGAGGCCAGGGAGAAGGCAATCGAGGAGCTGCAGGGCCTGTATGACAAGACGCTTCGCGAGGCCGGCGAGGACGCCGCGAAGATCTTCCAGGCCCATCAGTTCATGGTGGATGACGATGACTTCATCGAGTCCGTCGAGGAGCTCATTAATACGGAAAATGTCAACGCGGAGTACGCGGTCGAGGTGACTGGGGAGAATTTTTCGAACATGTTCGCCGAGATGGAGGATGAGTATTTCCGGGGCAGAGCGGCGGACGTGAAGGATATTGCAGGGAGACTCATAAGCATTCTCTCCGGTGGGGGTTCCGGCGGGATTGCCGCGGACGAGCCTGTCATCGTAGTCGCGGACGATCTGGCGCCCTCGGAGACGGTGCAGATGGACAAGGACAAGATCCTGGCCTTCGTCACGGTTCACGGCTCGGCCAATTCACACACA
>CADBLW010000085.1 GCA_902795625.1 uncultured Lachnospiraceae bacterium
AAGTAATAGGGCGGGGACACTTTAAAGCATACAAAAACGGAGGCCGTTAAGCCTCCGCCTTGATCTTCTCTTTCTTTCTCTTTCGCTTTGAAACGGGTGCCAGCCCCGAGCGTTTGATCTCCTTCTTCAGCGCCCGGATCCTTCTTCCGATGAAGATCAGATCGATGATTATGACCGCGACCACAATGACGGAGTTGATCACGCACTTTGTGGTGTTGCCGTTCACCCAGAAGTAAACCGCACGCGCCAGAAACACGCACACCGTCAGTCTTGTGACAAACAGACGGAATGCCCGTAAAAGCGCTATCTTTTCCAGCCAATCCTCATACATGGCGTGTCTTCCCTCTCCTGATCCGCATCAGTCCTTCGCGAGTGCTCACCTCATGCCAAACCTGCCGGCAAACAATGTTCGCATACTATACCCCTGCCCGCAGCCGGTCACCACGCGCGATACCGTCCCGCGAGCGCCAGCAGTGCAAAAATGTACAGGCAGTTGTCGTAGTAACGACGGCCGCCCTTTCGCAGCGGCTGGTTCCAGAACCACTCGACCCAGCGCTTCGCCACCGCAAAATCACTGTCGGGATCGTTGCTGTAGGGAACCGTCAGCGCGCCCTGCGCCATCGTTGCAAGCAACCCGACCGGATGCAGCACCGGGCGGTCGATCGGCGTTCCGTCGATCTCGTACGCGCAGCGGCAGGCCTCGAGATCCGTTCCGAAGAACCGCATCATGCGAAGCGGCACGCTGTACTGTCCGAAGTCCTCGCCGTACCAGACCGAATCCAGACCGATGTTTGCGGCGGTGCGGTACGCGTCGCTGAAGAATGTTCCCATATTGCCCCACGGAAGCTGCCTCTTAAAAGGCGTTCCGTCAAAATTCGCGTACTCCGGGTTCAGTCCGGTCACCGGGTGGCACGCGGTCACCAGGTACTCACGGCTCGCGCGGGCCGCGCGTTTCCAGAACGACCGGTCCTCCTCATACGCCCACTCCGCGAAAAGCTCGTAGAAATGCGGCAAATGGTACGACGGGTCCGTGTGCGGGCTGCCCGGAACAAACAAGATCTGCGCGTTGTCGCGGTTCCACATCGCGGCTCCCGGTCTGCCGTTCTCGCCCTTGTGAAGCGCCGCGCGCAGGATTTCTTTCGCTTCCCTGCTGTACTCAAAGATGCCCTCGCCGTCGCCCCAGCGGTGCGAAGCGAAGAACAGTGCCATCGCGTAGAACTCCTCGCCGTCCGGCGCGGGGCCGTAGGCATTTTTCGTGCCGTCGGTCTTACAGGACCACGCAAAATACCCCTCGTTCTCGCCTTCATCCATGAACATGTAAGTCTTCGACCATTTCCAGATCCGGTCAAACTTTTCCTTTTTGTCCATCTGCACGCACATCATCATGCCGTAGGACATGCCCTCCGTGCGCGCGTCGTGATTGCCGGTATCCTCCAGATACCCCATGTCCTCGCCGGCCTCGTGGTAGATGCGCTCCGTCTCGTCATAGAAAAATGTATTCCATACCTCTGCGATGCGCTGCTCGATCTCCGCATCGGTCTTGCCGATCTCCTTCAGGAGGTTACGATACTGTCCGCTCTGTACTGCTCCCATTTTCCGTCTCCTTCTCCGCCGCGCTTTCGGGCGCGTTCTTACCGTCATAAGATACCACAAAGAAAGTTTCCGAACAATGGAATATCCTCACAATTCAACCGACTCTCCGTCTGAGCAGATCTGCCTCTGCTCTCCGTCTTTAATGCTGTACGCCTCCCCGTAAAGCATCTCCGTGCCATTGTCCTCGACAATGAAGCTTCCGTTATTCAAAGCAATGATCTCGTGTCCCATGCTGTCAGAGTAGGTGATATCCTCGATCAGTCTCATCCCGTCAAGCATTTCATTCTGCAGTGCCTCAAAATGAGGGAATATGTTGATCTTTGTTATTCCGAGACCGCTGATCCATCTCTGATAATTCGGATCGATCGCCTCTCCCGGGAGTTCCGGCCCGGCGTAAACCGTTTCCGCACAGTTCATGGAACCGGCGCTCCAGGCGATAAGCAGTCCGTCCCAGGTCTGCAGGCGTTCTTTTAACCCGATTTCTTTCATAAAACGGTTTTGTGTCGGCACATGTCCGCCCGCCAGGATCAGCACATCCATTTCCGGAAGGCGCTTTATGATCGCTTTGTTTCTTTCATCACACATCACTGTTTCCGAAGCGCTGAGATCACTCAAGAAAAAAGCCCTTCCCAGACAGTATAACACACTGTCATTTTTATCATAATCATCGGGGGATCCGCTGATGATCATTACCTTGGAACCGCTTTTCCAGGAAGCCTGAATATGCTCCAACAACCCGTTGGTTTCCATCAGTCTGTCCGGGAGTCTCCTGCCGTTTACTTTTACCTGCCCGCCGAGCGCGCTTGTCAAAATCACTTTCATTGCTGTCATCCCTCCGATATTTGCTCGCACAACAGTATTCTAATGCTGACATATTACCACGCAGATTTTCATTCTTCAATCCCTGACAATTCTTATACAAAAAACAGGAAGCCGCAAAAAACCGGCTTCCCGTTACTCTTCTATCACTCAAATTCGATCGTTCCCGGCGGTTTGCTCGTCAGGTCGTAGAATACGCGGTTGACTCCGCGAACCTCCTTGATGATGCGGTTCATGACCACATCGAGCACCTCGTACGGAACGTGCGCGGAATCCGCCGTCATGAAGTCCGTCGTGCGGACCGCGCGGAGCGCCACGGCGTAGTCGTAGGTGCGCTCGTCTCCCATGACGCCGACGGAGCGGACGTTCGTGAGTGCCGCATAGTACTG
>CADBLW010000086.1 GCA_902795625.1 uncultured Lachnospiraceae bacterium
CAGCAAAGCCGCCGACATGGAACGCATGGTGGACGAGCTTGGATTTTACGCGAAGATCGAGCAGAAGGCGATGGCCTACGATTTCCGAGCGCTGCCGATCCGGGAGTATCTCACCGGCTGCGCCGCGGAGTGGGCGCTTGACCTGGAGACGCAGGGGATTGAGTTCCGCTGTGAGGTTTTGTGCTCGGATAATACGATGGCTCTCATTGACGCGGAGCACATCAAGCGCGTCATCATCAACATCATCGGAAACTCCGTAAAATACATGGATAAGACGCCGGGCCGCATCGAGCTGTCGGCGACGGAGGACGCGGACCGGGTGTGGATCTCCGTGAAGGACAACGGGTGCGGAATTCCGGAGGAGGATATCCCTCATGTGTTTGACCGGTTCTACCGCGGTGACAGTTCCCGCGGAACCAAGAAGGGCGGCAGCGGCCTCGGTTTGTCCATCGTAAAATCCATCGTGGAGGCCCACGGCGGGCGCGTGGAGGCGGAGAGCAAGGTCGGCGAAGGGACGACGATACTGTTCTTCCTGCCGAAGTATGTTGCGGCGGAGGCCGGCGCGGAGGCTGCCGGGGAGTCCGCAATGGCAGGAAAAGGCAGCAAGCGCCGCAGGCGGAGAAACCGAAGGGCGTGACCGGAGAGGCTGGCTGGACAAGCAGGACAGAAAAAGTGCGTGACCTGCGCGGCAGGAACGCGAAAACAGTGTGGCAGGAGAAAGAGATCCGCGAAGCACGCGGATCATCAGTGTGAAACGGGAGGCGAAGGATGGAAAGCGGAAAGCAGACGATATTGATCATCGAGGATGAGGAGGCGATCGCCGAGCTGGAGCGGGATTATCTCGAGCAGGCAGGGTATCTCGTCAAGATCGCGAACGACGGTGACAGCGGCGCGGAGCGTGCGCTCGCAGGAGATTTCAGCCTGATCATCCTGGATCTTATGCTGCCGGGCATCGACGGCTTTGAGGTGTGCCGCATGGTGCGGGAGAAGAAGGACATTCCCATTCTGATGGTATCGGCGAAGAAAGAGGATTACGACAAGGTGCGGGGTTTAGGCTTCGGCGCGGACGACTATATCACCAAGCCCTTCAGTCCCAGCGAGCTGACGGCGAGAGTGAAGGCTCACCTGGCGAGGTATGAGCGTCTTACGGGCAGTGCGATGCAGGAGATGTCCCGGAAGAACCGCACGGTGGAGATCCGCGGACTGTGCATCGACAAGGACGCACGCCGCGTGTACGTGAACGGCGAAGAGAAGATTATGACCAACAAGGAGTTCGACCTGCTCACATACCTTGCGGAACGCCCGAACCGCGTGTTCACGAAGGACGATCTGTTCCGTGCGATCTGGGCCATGGAGGCGGTCGGAGATACCGCCACCGTGACGGTGCATATCAAGAAGATCCGTGAGAAGATCGAGATAAACAGCTCCGATCCGCAGTATATTGAGACGATCTGGGGCGTAGGATACCGGTTCAAACTGTAGCGAAATCGCGATTATGACGGATATTCTTACATAAATGATTGAATTTTACGAAACAATTCCGAACACGAAAAGTTCAGAAAATAAGAGGTTGAAGACGCGGGGAAACCGTGCTATACTGCAGACAGAAGAGAACAGAAGGACAGATTACCCCCCATTACATTTCAACATAACATTGACAGTATTCACCTTTGTTATTAACACTTTCCGGAAGGGCCGGAAGACTTCAAAAGTCTTCCGGCTTCTTTCGTGTTGAAAGACATTGGGAACTATGGTATGCTACGGGTGATAAAAAGCGCGACCGCAACAGGCGCGGCGAAAGAACGGAGGAGACAGGATATGTTGGAAGGATTGAAGCCCGGAAGGGTCTGGAAATATTTCGAGGAGATCTGCGCGATTCCTCACGGCTCGGGCAATATCGGAGCGATCAGCGGGTATCTGCAGAATTTTGCGAAGGAACACGGACTTGCGTATATCGCGGAGCCCTGCGGCAACGTGATCATCCGGAAGGACGCGACGCCGGGCTGTGAGCACGCGCCCGCGGTTGTTCTTCAGGGACACATGGATATGGTGGCCGTGAAGGAAAAGGACTGCGGAAAGGATATGGAGAAGGAAGGCCTTGATGTGGCCGTCACGGAGGACGGGCAGTTCGTGTATGCGAAGGGGACATCCCTCGGCGGCGATGACGGGATCGCGCTTGCCTACGGGCTCGCGGTTCTGGCGTCGGACGATCTTGCGCACCCGGCGATCGAGCTTGTGGCGACGGTCGATGAGGAGACCGGAATGGACGGTGCGCATGAGCTGCTTGCGGAGGATGTCAGAGGCCGTCGCTGGCTCAACATCGATTCCGAGGACGAGGGCGTGCTTCTCGCGGGCTGCGCGGGCGGACTCACGCAGCATTCGGTGTTCCCTGTTGTGCGCGACACGGTTTCCGGAGACCTGCTCCGCATCGCCGTGACGGGTTGCCGCGGCGGGCACTCCGGCACGGAGATCGACAAGAACCGGGCGAACGCGATCCTGATGCTTGCCCTGTTGATCCGCGAGATGGATTGCGGGAAAATGCTGCAGCCGCTGTGGATCGCGGGCGGTGAGAAGGACAATGCCATCCCGACCTCCGCGGAGATCGTGATCTGTGTGAACGAGTACGAGAGATATGAGGTTTGCAGGGCATTTGACCGTGCGGAGAAGAACCTTTTGGAAACCTTCCGCCGTCAGGAGCCGGAGGTTGCGTTTGTGCTGGAGGAGACAACCGGGGGCGGTGAATTCGAAATCCGCGAGGGAAGCTACCG
>CADBLW010000087.1 GCA_902795625.1 uncultured Lachnospiraceae bacterium
CCCCTCGTTATTGTCGTTGTACACAAGCTTTACGTCATCGCCGAAGACTTCCCTGGCGAGGCGAAGAACCTCAAGGTAGTAGTCCTTTCCGAGGGTCCGGTACCAAAAATCGATGCGGATGCCGTCCTCGTCATATTCATACCCCGGTTCGCCCTCCTCCGCCATATAGCGGAGCTCGTCCGGATCCGCTGCCATCTCGTTGATCACGTCCACGCAGTACGCTTTCGGATACCGCTCCCGCAGGCACTGCATAAATGATTTGATAAATGCGAGGGTGAGTTTCCTGCGGTCCGCCTCACTACGCCCCTCCAGATACTCCGTCAGCTGCCGCGGAACATGGTTAAACCACAAAACTGTATGGATGCGAATGTCCAGACCGTGCTCACACGCAAACGCATAAATCCGGTCCGCATAGGAAAAGTCAAACAGCGCTGTGTTGACCTCGTCATCAATAAATGCCGGCTGCTCCTCGCGGAAGAAGATTTCCATCTTCATCTCGTTTTCGCAGGTGATACTGTCTACCCGCCGTTCGATAAAGTCCGCCATCCTCGTCATCCGCGTATAATCCAGCTGATAGTATGGAGAGTCGGCGGATGCATCTGTCATCGCAAGGTACTCGTCTCTCCGTGCCGCAAAGGTCTCGGGGCTGCTGTCCTTCCAAATGTTTAAAAGGTCCACGATGTAATAGTTGATCGCGCATCCGAACCGTTTCATGCCTTCCTTCTCCCCCCCTACTCGCTCATCCGTTCCTTCAGAAAATTCGCCACCGCGTCCTCCTCGTTGCAGCCGATGATGCCGGTGGCATGCTCCTTAAGCTCCGGGATACCCTTCAGCAATTTCCGAATTCATGTCCGCCCCCATTCTTTCACCTCACCCACACAGTTTTTCCTTTAGTTTCCCCTGCAACTCCGGCCCGATCCCAACAGACTCGAAGTACGCTTCAATGGTTCCGTGCCCCGCGATGATCAGATCCATAAAGTCCGTGATGAAACTCTCCCGCGGGATCACAATGTTCATGTCGATGTCCGGATTGTAATTGCGGATCAGCTTGAAACGCTCCCGGTTATTCTCCTTCGTCCGCATGTAGTCGTAGACGATATCGGACCTGCGCACGCCGCACAGCCACAATAAAAGCGCGCTGATCACGCCGGTGCGGTCCTTGCCCGCAGAACAGTTCTCGATCACGCCGCCTTCAGCCTCCGCGATGCATCGGAAAATGTTCCTGATGTTCTTCGAGTGCGCGATCTTCACATAGCTGCCCGGCACCGCCTCCACGCTCTCGGGTATCGACGCGCCCTCCTCGATGGGCAGGTTGTGATAGTCAAAGCCTTCCGCTTCCGCAAACCCGTGAGGCCTCTGCTCCGTCTCCGGAACGGTTCTTGTATCGATCACCGTGGTGACGCCGATGCTGCGTAAAAACTCCTTATCCCTCTGGGACGGCTCCAGTGCCGCGTCGCTTCGGAGGATCCGGTATCCCTTCGTGAGCCGGTCTCCCATATGGTCCGATCCGGCACCGTTATCCCCGCATCCTCGGCTATTTTCCGTAAACCTGTCATCCCACTCGCCGATCCGGTAACCGCCGAGATCTCTCGTGTTACGCGTAGTCTCCAGCAGCGAGTACGGCGGATTTTCCCATGCGAGATCATAGCTGTCCACGACGGAAAAGCCGTTCTTCAGCGCCTCGATCTCCCGAAGGCACAGCTCCGTTGCCTCGGCGATGAACTCGTCGGTCATCGCTTCCGTGAAAAAGAAGATTTCCCCCTCGCCGGTCTCGTGAAAGAAGCCGTCCATGGCCTCAAGCATACCTTCCGGATAAAACTCCGTGATCGCGCAAAGCGGTTCTTCGGAAAATCCTTCCGGCACCGCCAGATCATTCACGACGTTGTAGCGCTCTCTGGTATACCGGTTGAGGATCGCATAGTCGTTGTGAAGCCGGTCCACATTGCCCGGGATCAAAGGATTCCAGTGATATCGGTCATACACGATCTGCCGATGGCACACATCCTGCACGAGATGCAGATAGTATCCGAGATACAGATCGTCCTGCAGCAGCCGTGACCCGAACTCAGCACGAAACCGGTTCAGATCATAGGTGCGCTTGTTGCGCCCCCAGACAACCGCACGGATATGAGCCTCCTGCCGGTCCTTCGCAAAATCCGGCAGGCAAACGCCGAAATCCAGCCGCTTCCTGTCCTTACAGACATAGTGCTCGCAGATATGTTTTGTAATTGCAAGATGTACAACTCCCGAAGCCATTATTTTCCCCCATCAAGTTCAGAACTGCAGCCCCTCCAGGGTGTCGACCCGGCCGGCAGCAAGTTTCGCCGCGAACGTAAAATCCATCTCCTCACGTCCGCTGTCAATTGTTATCGCCAGCACTCTGCAGAATGCCTCCGCATCGTACTCGATACCCGTAAACCCATCAATGACGGTCTTCCCTGTGGAAAATGCTTCCCGCAGTTTTTCTGTCGTGTATGCGTTGTGCAGAGTGCGGTAAGGTTTTCCGTCACGGATAATATACAGACACGGTTCATACGGATGCGATCCGAGCAGGTAACGTTCCCCGCGATACTCATAAAACATCCTGTCGTCTTCATAGAAAAAGCCGCCGTATCGCATACGGTGGATCACTGCGGGTACCCGCGACTCGCATGGCTCCCACGGGTTCTTACGGTATGACGCGGCAAGGAAGGCATTTTCCGCATCAAAAATTTCCTTCTGTTCCGCGCTCAGGTGATCCGGATAATCCGCCTTCAGATCGTACAATGTAACCCTGTCAAAGGTAAAAAACTGTCCGTCCGAGGTGTCCTTAAGCCACCA
>CADBLW010000088.1 GCA_902795625.1 uncultured Lachnospiraceae bacterium
GATACCGTGACGGTGCGGCGCATCGGGGCGGATCACGAGGTGCTCTGGGAGCGTGAGGGCACGATCTCCGCGGATTGCGGCGGAGTTTATATAACGGGGGAACAGGGAGAACAGATTGAGGTGCGCGAGCTGGCTGTTTATTCGCGCAACGCGATCGCGGCGCACTGCACGGAGGAGCTTGTTGCGTACGATGTACGCGGCGACGAGCGGTTCTGTGCGCTGAAGTATCTGCATCTGCACGAGGAGGTGCAGGCGGTGCGCATGGCGTGACGCAAGGCGCGCAACGCAAGACAGTGCGCATGGTGTGACAGCAGAAACCCTGCCGGTCGGTGACCGGTGATCATAAAGAACGAAGAATGAGAGGGCACAACATTGCAGCTGATCGATTATTCCCAATCCTCGACATGGAACGCAGTTCTGGTACTCGGCATCATTGCCGTCATGATCCTTGTGGCCATCCACCTGAGACGCTACAGGATTTTCCACAAAAGCCTTCTTCCGACGGCTGTGCTGGGCGGTTTTCTGATGCTCGTCATCAAGCTGGTCGGCGTGAAGACCGGGGTCTTCCACACGGACAGCGCGGCTTACCTGCGGTTTAACAAGGTGCTGCAGATTCTTACCTACCACGGTATAGCGGTCGGATTTATCGCGATGTCGCTTCGCACGCCGAACAGCACCGCGAAGAAGGATGACAAGCTGGTCGGACCGAAGAGCGGCGCGATCATCGTGAGCTCGTATATGATCCAGGGACTTGTCGGTCTTGCCATCTCGCTCGGACTGTCGTACACGGTGATGCCGAAGCTGTTCCGCGCCAGCGGCATCCTGCTCCCGATGGGCTACGGCCAGGGACCGGGACAGGCGAACAACTTCGGAACCACGTTTGAAGGGCTGGGATTTGCCGGAGGACATTCCTTCGGTCTGGCGATTGCCGCTGCAGGCTACCTGTCGGCGTGCATCGTCGGTGTTATATATCTGAATTATCTTGTCCGCAAGGGCAAGCTTCACCGCGGGGAATACGAGCCTGTCGCGGGTTCGGTGACCGTCGACGATCCGGAGGAGATCACCGAGAGCACCACCTCGGAATCCCTCGACCGTCTCTCGCTGCAGCTTGCCATCGTGATGGGCATTTACCTTGTCACATACGTGCTGACACTGGGCCTGACCAAGGGCCTCGGAGCGATCTCCGCGGGCGCGGAAAATGCGGTCGGCTCCCTTCTGTGGGGCTTCAACTTCATGGTCGGTTCGGCGCTTGCCATCGCGACGCGGGCTATTTTCCGAAAGCGTTTCGACGCGAGATCGAAGCATTATAAGAAACAGGACAACTACCTGCTGAGCCGCATCTCCGGTCTGGCATTTGACGCGATGATCGTTGCCGGTATCGGTTCGATCGAGCCCGAGGAGCTGGCGGGACTGTGGGTTCCGTTCCTGCTGATGGCGGTTGCCGGCGCGATCGTGACCTTCCTGCATCTTCGCTTCGTGTGCCGCCGCGTCTATCCCGACTACTACAACGAGGGTATGCTTTCGATGTACGGCATGATGACGGGAACCATCAGTTCCGGCGTCATCCTTCTGCGTGAGATCGACCCGCAGCTGAAGACACCGGCCGCGAACAACCTGATCATCGGCAGCAGCTACGCGATCCTGCTCGGCGCGGTATTGATGGTGTTCGTCGGCATGGCACCGAAGTCGGATCTGTTGACATTTGTTACGTTCGGACTGATCTTAGTCTATTACATAATCCTGATGCTGTTCCTCTGCAAGGCAGGACGCAAGCCGAAGAAGGAGCAGGAGAAGGCGGAGGAAGCTGCTGAATAATATCGGCCCGGGCGGCGCGGAAGGATCCGCGGGAACGCCGGCGGGATAGGACAGCAGTAATCAGCAAAACAAACGGGGACGCATCATTTTCCGAAGACGCGTGACCCCGGTGCACGGAGGCAGTACATTGGGTTCGAAGAGCGAAAAACAGGGCATGAAGATCATTATCATCGGCGCCGGAAATGTTGGTTCTACACTTGTAGAACAATTGGCGCACGAAGGTCATGACATCACGATCATCGATACCGTCGCGAAGAAGATCCAGGCGATCACAGACAGCTATGACGTCATGGGTCTTGTCGGCAACGGCGCGAGCTACAGCGTACTGATGGAGGCGGGGATTGAGCAGGCGGATCTGCTGATCGCCGTGACGGAGGCCGATGAGCTGAACCTTCTGTGCTGTACCGTCGCGAAGCGCGTCGGCCGCTGTGCCGCCATCGCGCGTGTGCGTATGCCCGACTACAGCAAGGAAGTTCAGTATCTGCAGGAGCAGCTTGGCCTCGCCCTCGTCATCAATCCGGAGATGGAGACGGCGAAGGAGGCAGCGCGCATCCTCGCGATGCCGACTGCCCTTGAGGTTATGTCCTTTGCCCACGGGCAGGCAGAGATGATCAAGATCGCGATCCCTGAGGGCAATAAGATCGCCGGCATGACCCTCGCCGAGGTTTCGAAGAAGCTTCCCGTGAGGGCTCTCGTGTGCGCCATCGAGCGCGCCGGCGAGGTGTATATCCCTTCCGGTTCGTTCCGGCTGGAGAGCGGGGACACGCTGACGTTCGTCGCGTCCCGCAGAAACGTCCGCGTCTTCATGGACACCTTCGGCTTCAAATCCCGCCGCGTCCGCGACACTCTGATCGTCGGCGGCAGCAAGGCGGCTTATTACCTCGCGCAGGAACTGATCCACGCGGGCGTCAGCGTGAAGATCATCGAGCAGAACCGCGAGCGCTGTGACGAGCTGAGCGTTCTTCTCCCGAAGGCGATCATCATCAACGGCGACGGCACCGAGGAAAACCTCCTGAAAGAGGAGGGCATCGAGCAGGCCGACTCGTTCGTGCCGCTCACGGGTATCGACGAGGTTAACATCATCCTCACCCTGTATGCCCGTAAGATCTCCAACGCCAAGGTGATCACGAAGATCAACCGCATGAATTTCAAGAGCGTTGTCAACAGCCTTGAGCTTGGCAGCGTGATCTATCCGAGATATATCACGGCGGAGGCCATCGTGGCCTACGTGCGCGCCCGCAGCGAGTCCCGAAACAACAGTATCGAGACGCTGTACCACCTGTTCGACCACCGCGTCGAGGCGATCGAGTTCCGCGTGGACGCGGAGTCCGATGTCACGGGCATTCCGCTCAAGGAACTGAACAGCCGGGACGAGCTGCTGATCGCGTTCATCAACCGCGACGGCCACATCATCATCCCCAGCGGTCTCGACAGCATTGAGGTCGGCGACACGGTCATGATCGTGACCAAGCACGAGGGAATGACAAGTCTTTCGGAAATATTGAAGTAATACGGAGCGAACGTAGGTATGAACAATGCGATGATCGCATACATTTTGGGATCGGTACTCCGGATCGAGGGCGTGTTGCTGCTCGGTCCCTGCGCCGCCGCGGTCTGGTATCACGAGCGGGTGGGCTGGTACTATCTTCTGGTGGCGGTCGTATGCGAACTCTGCGGTTGGCTTCTCGCCTGTCTTCGCCCGAAGAATCAGGTGTTTTACCTCAAGGAAGGCTGTGTTGCCACGGCGCTCAGCTGGCTCGCGCTCAGCTTCTTCGGAGGTCTGCCGATGTACATCAGCGGCCAGATCCCGGGGTTCATCGACTCCCTGTTTGAAGCGGCCTCCGGATTTACCACGACCGGTGCCACCATCCTCTCGGATGTGGAGCATCTGGCGAGAGCGACGCTTCTGTGGCGAAGCATGACGCACTGGATCGGCGGTATGGGAATCCTTGTGTTCCTGCTGGCGATCGTGCCCTTAAGCGGCGGCTCCAACATGAACATCATGCGCGCGGAGAGCCCGGGCCCTTCCGTCGGCAAGCTTGTTCCCAAGGTGCGTCACACGGCGCGGATCCTGTACCTGATCTACATCGGACTGACTCTTATTGAGTTGATCCTTCTGCTGTGCGGCGGCATGAGCCTCTTCGACTCGATCAACCATTCGATGGCGACAGCCGGCACCGGCGGATTCGGCGTCCGCAACGACAGTCTGACATCGTACACCCCTTACCTGCAGTGGGTCGTCACGATATTCATGATCATGTTCGGCGTGAATTTTAACGCATACTATTTCATCGTGTTCCGGCAGTTCCGCAAGGCGTTCGGCATGGAGGAAGTGCGCTGCTACCTTCTGATCGTGGCAGCTGCGATCGGTATCGTGTTCCTGAGCGTCCGCCCCATGTACGCGAGCGGTTCGGAAGGATTCCGGCACGCGGCGTTCCAGGTGAGCTCCATCATATCCACCACGGGATTTTCCACGGTGGACTTTGACATGTGGCCGCAGACAGCGCGAACGATCATGGTGCTTCTGATGTTCATCGGCGCCTGCGCGGGAAGTACCGCGGGCGGCATGAAGGTGTCCCGCATCGTGATCGGCGCCAAGACCGTGAAGAAGGAGCTGGCGGCGTATCTGCACCCGAAGAGCATCAAGAAGATCCGCTTCGAGGGCAAACCCGTGGAGCACGAGGTCGTGCGCTCCATCAATGTGTATATCATCACCTACGCGGTGGTTTTCGCGATTTCCGTGTTCTTTGTCTCCTTCAACAACTGTAACCTGGAGACCAATGTGACGGCGGTTGCCGCGACGATCAACAACGTGGGTCCCGGTCT
The DNA here is from genome assembly GCA_902795625.1 of uncultured Lachnospiraceae bacterium. Lineage (GTDB taxonomy): Bacteria > Bacillota > Clostridia > Lachnospirales > Lachnospiraceae > ISDg. The sequence continues at coordinate 4,642 of CADBLW010000088.1, forward strand.
CGCGATGGTCGGCCCCACGCTCAATTACGGGCATTTTTCGGTGTTTACCAAGTGCGTCCTGATCTTTGACATGATCGCGGGGCGGCTTGAGTTGTTCCCGCTGCTGATGCTGTTCCATCCCGGTATCTGGAGGGAAGTAGCCCGGAGCAGCAGGCTGCAGAAGAAACTGAACAAAGACAGAACCCAGGCATGAAAAGCAGAGCGCAGCCGTTACGAAGGCATGACAATA
>CADBLW010000089.1 GCA_902795625.1 uncultured Lachnospiraceae bacterium
GGCACGGGCTGCCAGCTTTCGGCGATGACGGCGGCGTACATTACGGCCAATCCGGAACAGCCCCTTGAGGCGGCGGCAGCGGCGGTCTGCGCAATGGGACTGGCCGGAGAGATCGCGTTCCGGAGACTGTCTGAGCAGGACGGAAATTCGACGTACCGCAACTACATCATCGACGCCATTTTCCGTATGACGCCGGAGCAGCTGGAGAGCGGCGCGAAGTACGAGATCCGCTGAGTCCGAAACGGAGCATTTCGGCTCCGTTGAGCTTCGGGAGAAGCGGTGATCGGCGGTTGGGACGACGAAAGGAATTCATCATGAAATGTGACAGAAAGACCATGCTCCTCTATGCGGTCACGGACCGCGCGTGGACGGGAGAAAAGACTTTGTACGAGCAGGTGGAGGCGGCGCTTAAGGGCGGCGCGACCTGCGTGCAGCTGCGGGAGAAGGATCTGCCGGAGGAGGAATTCCGCGAGGAGGCCTTCGAGATTGCGGAGCTGTGCAGAAGTTACGGCGTTCCTTTCTTCGTCAATGACAACGTGGACATTGCGATCGCCTGCCATGCGGACGGTGTTCACGTGGGCCAGGAGGACATGGCTGCCGCGAAAGTGCGCGAGCGTGTGGGCGACGGCATGATGATCGGCGTCTCCGCGCACAGCGTGGAGGAGGCCCTCGAGGCCGTGCAGGGCGGGGCGGACTGCCTCGGCGTGGGCGCGATGTTCTCGACCTCGACGAAGACCGACGTGGATGTGCTCCCGAAGGAGACGCTCAAGGCAATCTGCGACGCGGTTGATGTTCCCGTGGTCGCCATCGGCGGCATCGGCAAGGGAAACATGCGAGAGCTCGCCGGGACCGGTGTGGACGGCTTTGCCCTCGTCAGCGCGATCTTCGGCGCGGAGGACATCGAGGAAGCCTGCCGCGAGCTTCGTCAGATCGCGGAGGAGACCGTCTCGCAGGACGAAGAGTAGCTGACGGAAGACCCGGAAGAAGGACGTCCCGGGGGCGAGACGTAACGAAGGAAAGGCCCGGAAGCAGGACGTCTCAGGGACGAGGCGTAACCTTCGGGGACGCGGGGGATGAGGGGACTCATCACCCGGACAATCACATACGATATCACGGCGGCACACCGGGGGCACCACCTTGTGTCGCTTCGGAAAATGCGGGAGCATTTTCCGTGATAAAACAATGCTGAAGAAAAAGGAGTGTGACACGATGAAGATGAAGACAGCATTGACCGTTGCAGGCAGCGACTGCAGCGGAGGCGCCGGGATTCAGGCCGATCTGAAGACGATGACCATGAACGGTGTGTATGCGATGAGCGCGATCACTGCGCTGACCGCACAGAACACCACCGGCGTTCGTTCGATCCGGGAGACTGACCCGGAATTTCTGGGAGAGCAGATCGATATGATCTTCGAGGACATCCGTCCGGATGCGGTGAAGATCGGCATGGTCTCCTCGACGGAGCTGATCCGCGTGATCGCGGCGAAGCTTAAGGAGTATAAGGCGGAAAATGTCGTCGTCGACCCCGTGATGGTGGCGACCTCCGGCTCCGCTCTTCTGAAGAGCGATGCCGTGGAGACTCTCACGAAGGAGCTTCTGCCCCTCGCGACCGTAACGACACCGAACATTCCCGAGGGCGAGATCCTCTCCGGGATGAAGATCGTGACGAGCGATGACATGGAGAAGGCGGCAAAGCTGATCGGCGACACGTATCACTGCGCGGTTCTTCTGAAGGGCGGCCACAATATCAATGACGCAAACGACCTGCTGTACGCGGACGGGAAGATGACCTGGTTTGAGGGCAAGCGCATCGACAATCCGAACACCCACGGCACGGGCTGCACGCTCTCGAGCGCGATCGCGGCCAACCTTGCCAAGGGCTTTGCGCTTCCCGAGGCGGTAAAGCGGGCGAAGGCATACATCTCCGACGCTCTTTCGGCGATGCTCGATCTGGGACAGGGCTCCGGCCCGATGGCGCACGGTTTTGCCCTGACGGGCGAGTACGCAAAGGAGGCGGAGTGAGATGAACGAAAAACGCACCTCCGTCTTTGAAAACGGATTGATCTGGTTCGGCGCGGCGGTCTCCATCGCGGAGATCCTGACCGGCACTTATTTTGTGCCGCTTGGCTTTACCAAGGGCCTGCTGGCAATCCTCTTAGGCCATGTGATCGGCTGCATCATGCTGTTCCTCGCCGGTCTGATCGGCGGCAAAGTCCGCGAGAGCTCGATGGAGATCGCGAAGATGAGCTTCGGCTCGAAGGGCGGCCTCCTATTTTCCATCCTCAACATCGTTCAGCTGGTGGGCTGGACGGCCATCATGATCTACGACGGCGCGGGTGCTGCCGGTGGGATCTGGGGCGAGAAGATCAAATGGGTGTGGTGCCTTGTGATCGGCGGCCTGATCATCCTGTGGATCTTCATCGGAATCAAGAACCTGGGCAAGGTGAACACGGTGGCCATGTCGGCGCTGTTCATCCTGACCGTGATCCTGAGCTTCGTCATCTTCGGCGACGGCATCATGCATGAGGTTGCCGACGACGGACTGACCTTCGGTGCGGCTGTGGAGCTGTCGGTTGCCATGCCTCTGTCGTGGCTTCCGCTGATCAGTGATTACACCCGCGATGCGGAAAAGCCTGTGCGCGCAACGGCGGTCAGCGCGATCGTCTACGGCATCGTCAGCTGCTGGATGTACGTGATCGGCATGGGCTCCTCCATCTTCACGGCGGAGTCTGACATCGCGCAGATCGTAGTGAAGGCCGGCCTCGGCGTTGTCGGACTTCTGATCATCGTATTTTCCACGGTAACAACCACGTTCCTCGACGCGTACTCGGCCGGCGTCTCCAGCGAGTCCGTCTCGAAGAAGCTGAACTGCCGTTTCGTCGGTATCGGCGTGACCGTGATCGGCACGGTCGGCGCGATCCTGTTCCCGATGGATGACATCACCGACTTCCTGTACTTCATCGGCTCCGTTTTTGCGCCGATGATCGCGGTGCAGATCGCGGATTTCTTCATCCTCAAGCGCGACGGAACGAAGAAGTCCTTCGACTGGCGCAACCTGATCATCTGGGTGATCGGTTTCGTCGTGTACCGCCTGCTCATGCGCGTCGACATCCCTGTCGGCAACACGCTGCCGGACATGCTGATCACGATGGCACTGTGCGTCGTGTCGGGGCTGTTTATCGGGAAAAAGACGGAGAAAGCTGCGGAGAAGGCGGAGTAACATCGCCGGTTGAGGTGAATTTTCCGAACAATAACAAAAAGCCGTGTCTGCGACCGTTGTCGGCCGCCGGCGCGGCTTTTTCGGTGAGGACAGATATTCATGTTTAACATGGATTTAACATAACGATAACGGTCTTTTCACGTTTCCCTGATACACTGCGGTTGTAGATTAAGATAAATTCAGGAAAATGACAACCGCAGTGAACAAGCGGAGAGCATTCCGGCACCATTCGCAAGCCTCGGGCGCGGCGCCCGATGACATGTATTGCACGGCTTTTCGAAGCCTTCCTTCATTCGCCGGAAGCAGGGAGACGAACAATGATTACAGCGCGTATGATGAGTGTATTGGCTGCGACTGCCGCGGGCAACGGGATGAGTATGATGAACATCGCCGAGCTCGTTGGTGGTCTTGTTTTTTTTATGTTCGGCATGAGAGTCATGTCACAGGCTCTCGAGAAAATGGCCGGCGGCCGGCTGGAGCGAATGCTCAAGCAGACGTCCGCAAATCCGATCGTTAGCGTTGCGCTCGGCGCGGGCATTACGATCGCGATGCAGTCGTCCTCGGCGACCACCGTCATGCTTGTCGGTCTCGTCAACTCGGGCATCATGCAGTTCGGGCAGACGCTGGCCGTCATCTTCGGCGCGAACATCGGAACGACATTTACCGGGTGGCTTCTGACCCTCGGTTCGATCTCGTCGGGCACATGGTGGCTGACGCTTCTGAAACCTGAATTTTTCTCGCCGTTCCTGGCGCTCGTCGGCATCGGTTTTCTGATGTTTTCCAAGAAGGACAAGTATAAGAGCATCGGAACCGTGTTCGTCGGCTTTGCCATCCTGATGAACGGTATGAGCATGATGTCCCAGGCGGTGAGCCCGCTGCGTGACGTGCCCGAGTTCCGCGAACTGATGACCAAATTCAACAATCCGATCTTCGGTGTGCTGATGGGCCTGCTGATCACAGCCGTGATCCAGTCCTCCGCGGCCACCATCGGTATTTTGATCGCCATCTCCGAGGGCGGCATCCTTACCTTTGCGATGGCCATCCCGATCATCATGGGCCTGAACATCGGTACCTGCGCAACGTCCCTGATCTCCTGCATCGGCACGAACTACAAGGCA
>CADBLW010000090.1 GCA_902795625.1 uncultured Lachnospiraceae bacterium
ATGCAGGTGCGCTTCTCTTCTCGGACTCATGGAAGTAACCGTCGCTGACAACCTCCGTATCCGGTGTGAAATCCTTATCGGTATCAATGTCTGCCATGTAGGACTCAAGCTTCTTGCCGCCGTCCACGGTGAAGGTGTTGATATCGAACACTTTGATCTTGCCGGCCTTGAGGTCTGCAACAACGGCATCAACTTTCTCCTTCGTTCCCGGAGCGGCAGCCTTCTCGTTGATCGCGGAAAGCTCTACGGAACCTTCGGCGAAACCGCCGGTCCAGTCAACAGCGATCTCCTTGCCGTCCTTCACGCAGTTGTAAACGTATGCATAGTACTTAGCCCAGTTGATTCTCGAAGATACGATAAATGTGTTCGGGCATGCCGAAACGGTGCTTCCGTTGTAGGATACGTTCGGAACGCCGGCGGTCTCGCAGGCCGTCGGAGCACCCATGGAGTCCGCATGCTGGCTGATCAGCACGCAGCCCTGATTGATCAGAGCGTTCGCAGCTTCCTTCTCGAAGCCTTCATTGTACCAGGAACCGGTGAACTGAACCTTCATCGTAACCGAAGGGCAAACCGACTTAGCACCGAGATAGAACGAGGTGTAACCCGAGATAACCTCAGCGTAGGTGAATGCGCCGACATAACCCATAACAGCCTGATCAGCCGTGATCTTGCCGGACTCGATCATCTCGTTGAGCTTGAGGCCTGCAGCAACACCTGCTGCGTAACGGCCTTCGTAAATGTTGGCAAATGCATTGTGGAAGTTCGCAAGCTTCTCCGTATGCGCCTTGGTACCGGTCGCATGGCAGAACTGAACATCCTTGAACTGCTTTGCAGCCTGGATCAGATAGTCCTCATGACCGAACGAGTCGGCAATGATGATCGAGCAGCCGCGGTCAACAAGGTCCTTGCATGCCTCGTAGCACACGTTGGACTCGTCAACATTGGTCTTGTAAATAATCTGGTCATCGGAAAGTCCGAGTTCCTTCTGCATTTCCTTCATCGCGTCAATGAAGTTCTTATCGTACGTGGAGTTCTCATCGTGCAGGCAGATCAGACCGATCTTGATCTTGCCCTCTTCCGTCTCCTTACCGCAGGCTGCAAGGCTGAGCGCCGCAACCACGCAGAGGATCAATGCCATGATCTTCTTCATTGTTAAACACTCCTTTGCTGTGTATATTCGGGAGTTCCGGAACACGCAACTCCCGCTTTGCGGAACCGCCTCGGACCCCTCTCGGGACCGCCCCGGTTTCTCCGCAAAACTATGCCTTGATTATAGACTTATTACGTCGGAAAATCAAGGGAAACTGTGGCGGAAAATTCAACATTTTCCCCACAGTTTCCCCTCGTTGTTACACTGTATTTACTTTAGTAATCCGGAAAGCTATTCTTCCGGATCGGACGCTGTCTCAGGCGTTGTCTCAGGCTGTTTTTCTTCCGTCTCGGGAGCTGCCTCAGACGCGTCCCCGGACTGCTCCTCCGCCTCGGAATCTTCCTTCTTTCTCGCGGAGCCGGGCAGCGGCTTGTTGCCGTGCTCGTCCCAGTCCTCCTCGGCTTCCTCCACCATGCGACGGATCAGGCCGCGCACCGTTGTGCGCTTCGGTTTGCGAAGCGCTTCGTGCTCTCGTTCCAGCTCATCGGAGATGCCGTTGTCGTTGAGATCCTCCTCACCGCCGGACATCAGCCATTCACGTTCCAGACGCTTCTCGCGGTCCACACCGGACTCCAGATCATTGTACGCGGACAGGTCGAGATCGCCGTTGTCATCGTCCGCATCCAAAAGACCGGTTCCCTGCAGGAACGTTCTCGTCGCGCCGGTGCGGTGATGCCGCTTCCTTCTCTTGCCTCCGGTGACGGCAGCCGCGGATTCCTCCGCTGCCACTGCCGCCTCCTGCTGCGCGTCAAGCGCATCGGATTCGGCGACCAGACGCTCCGTCACCAGGTCGACGCTCATGGCGTGGTTCGCGATCACGGCGCTCGGGTGCGTCACGTACTCGCGGGTCTCGGTCGGAAGATTCTTGCTCTCGAGGCGAACCTCAAGGTAGGATTTGGTGAGATAGTATACAAGCGCGCAGGTCGGAGTCGCAAGGATCAGTCCGGGGATGCCGAACAGTCCGCCGCCCAGCATACATGCACACAGCACGTACAGCGGACGCAGGCCGACCTTCTTGCCTACGATATGCGGGTCGAGAATGTTGCCGTCAAACTGTTGCAGCGCAACGACAAACAAAGCAAATACGAGGCCGTGCAGCGGCTTGATGGAGAAGATCAGGATCGCGCACGGGATTCCGCCCAGGAACGGTCCGAAGAACGGGATCACGTTCGTCACGC
>CADBLW010000091.1 GCA_902795625.1 uncultured Lachnospiraceae bacterium
CTTCCAGCTGTCGTAGTTCGCACCGAACAGATATGTGTAATCCGACTCTGCGAGGTCCATACCTTCGTTGTGCATGAAGGTGAAGTACAGACCGGCACCGGTCTCAGCACAGTTCAGCACGTTGTTTGTGAAGTCCGCAGCCAGGTTGAGCGCGTCACCCGTGTAATCCACAAGACCGTGAAGCACGATCGGGAAGAACGGGATCGCCTCATCCGTGAGGCAGCTGTGTGTGGAGTCCACATCCATGTCGAGGATCAGATTTGCCTTCGGGATCGCGTACTCGTACGGGTCATACATAACGATCTGGGAACCGCTTGCGACAACCTCGTTCAGAACCGTGACCTGGCCTTCCTTCGCCTTCTCTCTCGTAACCGTCTTCTTGCGGTTATAGTCCGCGGAAAGACTGTTGCCGATATCGGTGTACGCGATGTTCTTCATGCCGATGTCCTTGATCTCCTCAAGGTAACCGCGCATCGTCTTCTCAACATACGCCGGGTTGGCAAGATAGTAAACGAAGTCGTCCTCTTCATCCACGCCGTACCAAACCTTGCTGAAGTCCTGAAGCTTCGCGAACTCGCGGGACAGGAACTTCGAGGTATCGCGGCGGTAACTGAAACTGTCAAACCAGCCGTTGTCGTACACGTAGGTAAATCCTGCTTTGAGGTAGATGACGTTGTTGGCATCCTCGATGGACTTGACCGCCTTCTTGAAAGCGCTCTTGCCGCCGAGCACGCGGATGAAACTGATGTCATCCGGAACGTCGTGCCGTACACCGTCGTTGAACCATCCCTCCAGGACTACGGCCAGGTTCTGCATGCCGTTTTCGTTGAGGTCCTTTACAATGTCCGCCATCTGCGAGTACGTCGTCAGAGCGAACGGACGATCCTTCGGGAATCCGAGGATGTGCTGAACCTTGTTGATCGCGCCAACCAGTTCCACCGCGACAGGCATCTGTCCGGAAACCGGGGTGTTCATCTCAGGATACTTGTTGATATAGTAGTCGCGGTACGACTTGGCCATATCCACGTAATTGGAGCTTCCCACCGCGTGATAACGGATGGAGATGCTCTCATCCGTCGCGAGTTCCTTCTCGTAGGCGTAAATCTTACCGGTGGAACGGTTGCCTACGTTGACTTCCTCGTTATGGATAACGTTGAACATCGTATAGATGTAGTTTACGCTGATACCGCTTCCGGGAACGTTGGCCTTGATAACGCCGTAGCTGTCGCCCTTCTCAATGATGGCGAGCATCGACTGGTTCAGAGCCTGCTTCTGTCCGTTCTCCGTACGTCCGGTTACGGATATGCCGTACACAGGGAAGTTTACGAGCGGATCGGATACGTATTCTTCCTGCGTCATGCAGTAATCGGTACCGTAGATCTTCGCGCTGTACTCCTGCTGGCTCTTGCCGTTGTTGAAGTACGTGATGGAACCGCTGCCGTCCGGGATGAACAGGAAGCCGTCCGAAGTCTTGGGCTCAGAGAGCATGTACGGAAGAATGTTAACCTCGGTCAGAGGGTAGGACGACTTGTACTGAAGCTTGTCATAGGGAACCGTGACAACCAGGTCCTCACCGTCGAGCTGAAGCTCAAGGGTGATATTGACGGCCGGCAGGGTAACACCCGATGCCGTTTCCGTGTAGGCTTCCTGGTCGGCAAGCCATGCTTCCTTGTCGTAGCCGATCTCCTCCTCAAGGATTTCCTGCAGATGGGCTTTCTTCCAGGGCTGCATACCGTCACGGACGAGATACAGCGTCATGCCGTTCTTCAGGTCTTCCTCGATCTTCGGATAGAGCTCGAGGTACTTCTTATTTTCCTTGGTGTTAACCTTCTCCCACGTCAGCTTGATGTAGGAGTTCAGCATATCACTCTTGTTCACCTTCGCATTTTCCGAAGCGAACGCGCCGGTGATCTCCTTGTAACGCTCCTCGGTGATCGCCTCCGGATAATAGTAGGTACGCTCGATCTTACCGATCGTATAGTTGATCGTGATCTTGTTGTTAGCTTCGTCGAAATCGAAATTGTAGTTGCCTCTTTGTACGGAATCGGTGTCGGAGTCAAGCTCGTACCGGTTACCGATGGAGTTCTGGAACGTGATCTTGATCAGCGCCTCCAGTTCGGCGTGGGACATGTCCTCCGCCTGGGAAGTCGAATACCACACGTTCTTGTTCTTATCGGTAAACTTGAAACGCGTAGTGTTCGGATCGAACTCGAGGCTCACGATACCGTTGTCGAGGTACTCGGGCGCCATATTATCCTCGTACTCGTTCTGATACGGTACGATTTCCTCCGTAGTCGTGGAAGCAGCCTTCTTTCCGAAATGGATCACAAGGAACGCTACCAAACCGATCACCACAATCGCGATTGGATATCCGATCAGCTTAGCTTTATTTTTCTTCAAAAACGCTTTAATAGCTTTCATCTAAATAACCTCCTTTCGCGTTGTCATAGTCGGAATAGTATTTCCTTGTAAATGGATACGAAGAACACGACCGCGTCACTGATCAAACTGAAGAACAGCAGTACGACGAACATGATGACTGCCATGCCGACGATGGATACGATGATAGCCACCAGACCCCAGCCGAGGGAGTAGTCGTGGATCATCAGCACCGCACACAGGATCAGGAAGCCCGCCCAGATCAATGCGAACGTGTTGAAGTAGGTGTAGAAGACACCCTCTTCCTTCGTAACTACATTACTGAGAAAGATCATCGGGATACCGATCAGCGGATACGGTGTAAGCGCGTATGCGGTTCCCATGTAAATCTCGTAGAAGTGTCCCTTGCCGTCCATAAGTGTGGTGACACCCCAGTTGGCCGCGACCCAGATGATCAACGGCACGAGGATACCTAGTGTGTTGAGCCAGATACTGAACTCACTCCAACGGGTGTTGTTCAGCATGAAGCTCGTGAACCGGCGATCCCAGATGTGTGTCAGCACCGTCAGGATGACAATGGTGTGTGCAGCGGCCATGGAGCCGCGTTTCTCATGCGTGAGATCCCAGAATCCGTCGAACGGATGAAGGATCACATAGAGTGAATAGCGAAGTGTCTTGATGTAGTGGTTCCAGCCCTCACCCTTGAAAAAATTTGCGATACCGGAGAATACTTTACTCATGCTTCTTTAATCTCCTTTCGCATTTTTTTGATCTTCCGAATGATCTTCGGAATGATGATCAGGGCCGCAAGAATAAGAACCGCGTAAACGATATACTTCTCAACAACCTCTTCACGGTAGTGCTGGTATGCCTTCGAGTAGTTCTCGATGTCATGAGCGTTCTCGAAGTATCTCATAGCCTCCTTGTACTCGCCCTTGCGGAGGAGTGCACGGCCGATACCGACGTATGCAAGCTCAAGGTTGCCGTTGTACTGAAGAATGGTTCTCCAGACATCCGCCGACTCATCGTAGCTGCCGATCTTGTACAGGCGGATCGCCTCGTTGATCATACGGCCGTATTCGGTCATCGTGAACTCGGTGATGTTGCCGCGGAGGCTGTCGAGAACGAGGATGGTCTCCTCATCCATGTTGTCCATGGCGGTTACCTGGTTCTGCGAGAAACGGCCGCGGGTGTAACCGACGTTGCCGAATGCGTACAGCAGGTTGCCCTGGAAGTCATATACGAAGAGCTTGCCGCGGGTCTTATCCAGACAGCAGTAGGTGTCATTGTTGAACGCGATGACATCGACGAAGCGGGACGCGCCGGATGCGGCGTGCTTCGTGTTGCCCCAACTGATATCACCGATCGGGAAATGATTTCCGTTTCGGATCAGGATATCGGTTCCCATGGCGTTCAGCTTACGGACCGGTGTCGCCGTACCATCCCAGATTTCCTGGTCTTCGATGGCACTGATAGTCGCGTAGATGAAACCGCGGGAGTCAAGACTTAAGTTGTTGTACTCGGTAGGAACGAACTGCTCACTCTTGTCTTTCTGAGCCTGGGTCTTCAGCTTTCTCCAGATCTTCTCGATGAGCGAGATCGTAACCTTCGCAGCACCCATGTAACCGGTGAACGTTCCGGTCTTGTCGAACTCCATGAAGCCGTTCAGACCGCCCTGTGCCTGTACATACGTACGGTACGCGTTATCGGTAACAAGATGCTCAGGATGGAAAATGTAGTCATCACCGAGCGTGTCGTCCTTAGGGTCGCGGATGACGCTTACAACGTTGAGGTTGTAATCGCAGTGAAGAACTCGGCAATGCTGGCTGTCTGCGATAAAGAAATCGTACTCACGATCCAGCTGCTCGCGGACAACGTTGGGCTTGCGCTCCGTCGGCTTTACCGGCTTGGGCTGCTGCTCGCCGCCTTCGCCGTTCTCGCCGCCTTCACCGTTCTCGCCGCCTTCACCGTTCTCGCCGCCTTCGCCGCCTTCACCGTCTTCGGTGTCGGAGCTCGTGGAGGAATCGGGATCCTCGGTGTTTTCGTTATTTTCCGTATTGTTTTCGTCCGGGTTCTCCGGAGTTTCAGGCTCCTCGGGATTCAGGGATCCCTCCGGGAATACGTACTGCTCACCGCGGTACTCCCCGTAGTTCTCGATGCGCTCCTCGAGAGTCATCTTCTTAACATAGATATCCGTAGGGCTGAACAGCGTGTTGTCGATCTCACCCTCGAACTCCAGGCGGTCAGCAAGCTGCGTGGAGACCTGGAAGGTGTAGATGATACGGACAAGTCTGTAAACGCCGTCAACTTTCTGGAACTCAACGATACGGTTGTTGTTCGTGTCGCACACGAAAACCAGATCGTCGATACAGAACATACCGCTCGGACTGGTGAATTTTCCGAGTTCCGGGTCGATCGTCGTCGGATAGATGATGTTGGTCACCGCGTATGCGTTCGGCGATGCCATCTCTTCACCCCAGTAACTGTACGTGTAAGTATACCAGTCGTCATCATCCGCAAGTGCGGAGGAAATGGAGGAAAGCAGCATGCACAAAAGCATCAGCAGTACTACCAAACGTTTCGTACTCGTCTTCATCGGTTTCCTCCTTTTACTCTTTGATACCGGAGCTTGCCATTGTCTCGACGATGTTGCTCTGTGCGAGAATGAAGCAAAGCAGCGGAAGGATCATCATAAACAGTGTAGCTGCGGATGCCGCACCGGTACGGGCGACACCGCCGGCACCGATCGTCTGCAATGCAAACGGGAGCATCTTCAACTCGTCACGGTAAATGTATGTGGTACCTGCGTTGTTCCACAGTGCCTGAATGGAGAAGATCATCAGGGTGAGGATTGCGGGCTTGACGAGCGGAAGGACGATGGAGACGTAAACCTTCATTTCCTTGGCGCCGTCGATCTTGGCTGCCTCGATCAGAACATCCGGGATACTGGACTCGATGAACTGCTTCATAAGGAAGAGACCCATCGGCATTGCGAACGCCGGGATGATCAGGGACAGGTAGGTGTTCGTCAATCCGAGCTTAGCCATGATCAGGTAGCCCGGGATCTGCGTTACGTAACCGGTGAACATGAGGGCTACGGTAACTGCGGAGAAGAACAGCCTGCTTCCGGGGAAACGGTACTTCGCAAGCACGTAAGCTGCCGCGGAAGCGATGAAAATGTGTCCGATGGTTCCTACGGTCGTCACGAAGATGGAGTTGAACATGTATCTCGTGAAGGTGACGACACCCTGTTTGTTCAGGAGCAGGAACAGGTCGCTGAAGTTGTCCGTTGTAGGCTGCTGCACGAACAGCTTCGGCGGGTAAATAAAAAGCTCGTTCAGCGGTTTGAATGCCGCATTGATCGCGTATACCAGCGGGAATGCGAAGAATGCGCCGAAAATAATCAGTACGATTGCGACACCGACGTCACCTGCGCGGGAACGATTCGGCTGTCTGCCGGCTTTAATCTTTTTCATTGCTCGTTCCCTCCTATCAGGTTCCCAGGCGCATCAGCGCTTTTTGGATGAATTTATTACATAAGTACATTACCGCGAACAACACGGTTGCCACTGCGGAAGCATATCCCATTTCAAATCGGTACGAACCGTAGTCGATCAGGTGACATACGACGGTGTGCGCCGCGTAGTCGGTACTCGGGAAACCGCAGAGCTGCATCGAAACGTCGGCGGTGTTGAAGGACTGGGAGATGGCCATGACGGCACCGAACATAAGCATGGACTTCATGTTCGGGAGCGTGATGTACCAGAGCTCCTGCCAACGGTTCCGGATACCGTCCACATAACCTGCCTCGTACTGATCCGCGGGGATCGTGTTGAGACCTGCGATGAAGGACAGGAAACCGGCACCGAGGGACAGCCACAGCTGTACGACGATAACGATGATCAGCATGTAACGGGGGTCGGTCAACCACAGCACGGGGTTGTCCAGGAAGCCCCACTCAACCATATACGAGTTGAAGTAACCGTAAGCGTCACCGGAGAAGATGATACTCCAGATCAGATAGACCTGGCCGGAGATCGTCGGCGCGTAGAAGACGAGCACCGCGATCGCACGGATGCTTCTCGGAAGCTCATGGATCAACCATGCGAAGATGAACGCCATGATGTAACCCACGGGACCGGTGATGGCCGCGATCAGGAATGTATTCTTGACGGATGTCAGGAAAATGTCATCCGCAAGGATCAGGTTGATGTAGTTCTGGAACCCGATGAATCTTGCCGGCTGCAGCACGTTGAAGTACGTGAAGCTGTACCAGATCGAAACAATAACGGGCGCGATGAAGAACAGTGTGAACACGATTGCGTAAGGCAAAAGGAACAGATAGCAGGTCTTGTGATCCTTGATATCCTTCCAGAGGAAGTGAGCCTGACGCTTTTTATTTGATTTCCAATTGGCTAAACTCATTGTCTAGGCTCTCCTTTCTATTCTGTCGGAAGACCGAATTCTTTTCTCTTCTTGATCAACTCGTCGTTGATATCACGCGTGTAGTCCAGAAGTGTCTCACGAGGATCCATGTTCTGGTTCATAACCTTACGGATCGCGTTGATGATGTGACGGTTGGTGTAGTAGCCGCCGGGCACCTCAGGGGTACCGACAACCCAGTTCCACTGCTCCAGAAGCATCTCGCGCTCCGAGGAGTTCCATGCGAGCTGGTCAAATGCCTTGACGTTCGCGGAAGCGTATCTCGCGGACTCACCCATGACTGCCTCAAGTTCCTTGCCGTAGCGGGCCTGAATATCGGAGTCGCCCCACCACTGCATGAATGCCCAGGACTCTTCCGGATACTCGGTGGTACCGAGGATCATAGCGCAGGTGCCCCAGCAACCGCAGCTGCGGTTGATGTCCTGCTTGCCGTCGCCGTCGGCATCCACAGGATTGCCGTCCTCATCCGTGACAGGCGTTCCGGGAAGAACTGCCATTGCCCAGAGGCCTCGGATCTCCGGAGCGGAGACGATCAGCGTATTGTAGTTGTTGAAGTCTACGAAACCGATCGGCATCTCACCGGTACGGAAACGGTCGACAAAGTTGTAATCGGTAGGTGTCTTGTAGTGCGTGAAGAACATCGTGTAGTACTCGAACGCATCTACTGCGATATCACCGTCGAGAAGCACGCGGGAGCCGTTGTCGTTATACAGCTTGCCGTTTCTCTGATACAGCTGTGCGAAGAAACCGTTCATATCCGGGTTCGTCACACCGTTGATCTTACGCTCGGTAGACGGAACACCTACGTTCATGTTTGCATTCTGGATAACCGGGAGCATCGCGATCAGGTCTTCCCAGGTATCGGGGATCGTAAGTCCGAGTTCCTCAAGGATATCCGTGCGGTAGAACATCAGGTTGTAGTACTGCGTCTCGGGAAGTCCGAACACGCCTTCGTGGTCGTTGCCGTTCTCGTCCTTGTACGTATATTTATAAGGAACGTAGGAGGAAGGCATGAACTCACTGAAGCATTCTTCGAAACTCTTGATGCCCTTGCTTGCATCGCCCTTGAACTGTGTCAGGTCGATGGACGCGCCTCGCAGCGCGTAGTTGACAGGCTCGCCGGAGGCAACGTTCAACGCGACGTCAGGTCCTGTCTTGGCCACCGTCGCAGGCAGCAGCACCGCTGCCGTCATCAGGTCGACGTTGACACCGATGTGGTATTTCGGAACGAAGTCGTCATCGATCATATCCTTCAGGATCGTACACTGGTCACGACCTGCGAAGATCCATACCGTGATAACCTTCATCTCGTCCGTGCCCTCGTATACGTTGCCGATGGCGTTGTAGTCAACGACGAACGAAGCGAGGAACGCGCGTACTTCGTGCGCGGCCTTGTCAAGCCAGCTCACGGAATCATCAGGGATGTCATACTTGGTTCCGGACACGATCATGTAGTCGATATCCAGATTGGACTCGCTGAGGTTGAGGATGGAAGTACCGAGGGAGGAAACATTGATCTTGAATGTTCCGAGACCGCCGGGGATCTTATCCGGGTCATCCACGAAACGCTCCAGCTGAGTCGCCAGCGTCAGCAGCGCGCTGACCTGGGTTCCGGACTCACCGGTGTACTCAACAAGCTCGTCGATGATCTTGTAAAGAACCTTGGCCTCCGTCTCCATCGAGGTGATGACGTCGGGGTACTTCTTGCGGATGTTGTAGTCACGATCCGGATCCGGCTCGGTTCCGGTATAGACGATGATACGACGATAAACCTGGTTCATGCGGAACACGCTGTCGGTCATCTCGGTAAGAATGTCACCGATGGCACCGAGCGTAACCTGCAGACGGATCCGGTTGACACCCTGGTTCAGGTGGAACAGATACGGATCGCCGTCGCTGTTAGCAAGCGTGAGCATCTGCCAGTCGTTGTCGAAATCAAACTTGATCGCCGAGACTTCCTTGAACGGAATCTCGCCGTTGATGTAGAGGGAACGGCAGGAAACATAACCGCGGTTGTAGTTCTGGCGGGTCTTCAGGGTGAGACGATAGTAACCGTCACTCGGCACCTCGACCTCCCACTCGATCCACTGACCTGCATACTTCCAGTTCTGGCCGCCGCCCATGTTGATGACCTGATGCTTCACGTCATAGGGCTCAGTACCTGCGGAACTGCGGTCGTAGCTGGAATACAGAGACTGGGAAGATCTCGCCTTGGACTTCTCGCCGTCGATCTTTACATTGAAATCGGAAGCCGACGAAGCCACATCCGCGCCGGAGATATACTCTGCATAGGAAGGAATTTCCGTAACAGGACGAAGAACCAGCGAGCGAAGGATCAGCGTTTCCTGCGTAGCATCGAAACGGATCGTGTTTTCTCCCTGGTTAAAATAGAAACAGTAAGGAGTCGTGATGTAACCGAGCTCGTCGGTGATGCTCACATCCTCCCATCTGGGAAGCTCTACCTGAGCGGGGCGGATCTCGTTGCCCTGGTTATCCTTCTTCGGAAGGCCGCCGTCTGTCCAGACGCGGGGCAGCGTGATCGTGTCAGCGCCGCTGAACGGGATATCACCGTTGATGGAGAGACACCGCTCGATCTCGATACCGCGGGACGTCTTCTCGTCCTGGTCCGGATAGTAGCTGAGGTCGATGTAATAGTAACCGGCCTCGGGTACATTGGTCTTCAGCACGACATAGCCGTTCTCATAGGAAATGAGGGTCTTGTCCTCGCCTCCTCTGGGACCGATCTCATACTTGTCGCCTTCGACGACCGAGGACGCGTCCATCGGGATCTCGACTGCCTGCTTCGGATAAACTTCTTTGTGGCTGAGGAAATAGGCGTTGTAAGTATCGGCGCGGCCTTCACGGACAAGCTTGTCCATGTCGAGGTCGGCATACTTCTCCTTATAGTTCTTCGGCCCGCTGAGCTTTCCGTAGATTACAATCGCGGCAATGGCGAGAATACAGATCGCCACTACCCAAAAGGTCTTGCTCTTGAAAAATCTGCGCATTGCTTCCTCCGTTCCTGCCTTAACAGCGCAATAGCCCACTGTTTTGCCTTTTTTTGACAAAACGAGGGCTAATTCGGGAATAATTTAAGGTAATTGTACTAAAAAGCGCTTGCAATTGCATATCATTTTTTGCTATATTTAAGTCAAATCTTGCGAATTTGTGCTATTTCTGTATTCGGTACTTTGTGGAAAATGTTTACAAATCATATCGTTTACGGCGTAACCTTTGGCTTTTTTTGTCGTATTTCACCAAATTCCGCCGCACACATTATGCAATATCGCAAAACAGCACCTTTTTTTGTGCAGTTTCATTACATCATACAGCAATATTTGCAAAACGAATTATTTTCTTTCTGCCGCCGCAAAGCGGCCATTGAGGGGATCGGTCATGGCTAACAAAAATCTGCGCGGAACCTTTGAAGCGGTTCCTTTTCAAAACAAAGAATCACTGCTCCTGTATCTCAACACGGAGTACGCGGACTTCGACACCCACTGGCACCCGGCCGCCGAGATCATCATGCCGATTGAGAACGGCTATCAGGCGACCATCGGCCGGCAGGTATTCCGGCTGAAGGAACGGGACATCCTGTTCATCCCGCCCGGAGTGCTGCACTCACTGCAGGCTCCCCCGGACGGAAAGCGGATGATCTTCCTGTTCAACTTCACGCCGATCAGCTCGCTTCAGGATTTTTCGCCGCTTCTGTCTGTGCTCAGCCAGCCGATGCTGATCAGCGCGGCCGAGTCCGAGCCGCTGCTCTCCTCTTCCCGTTTCCCTGCTACAGGAAAGCTTTTTGAAAGTTTTGAGCCGCAGCAGGCAGACATCGAGCTTCACCGTGAGGCTCACCGCCTGATGCAGCAGATCATTGACACATATCCCGACCGCACCGAGCCGCTTCGTGTTCCCATGATCTACTCCTACCTGATCCAGTTCTTCGTGCTGATCGGGCGCCGGCACATCCGCCGGGATCTCCTCACGCAGGATTCGAAGTCACGCAAGCAGTCGGACTGCTACGAGCGGCTGAACGCCTCGCTCAATTTCATCAACGCCAACTACATGAACGATATTTCCGTGGAGGACGCCGCGCGCTCCGCAGGCTTCAGCAAATTCCATTTTTCGCGTCTGTTCAAGCAGTTCACGGACCAGACCTTCTGCGGCTACCTGAACCAGCGCCGGATCAACGCCGCCGAGACGCTTTTGCTGAACCCGCGCCTCTCCGTCACCGACGTCGCGCTGCAGAGCGGATTTTCCTCTCTCTCCACCTTCAACCGCGCGTTCCGCATGCTGAAGGCATGCACTCCTTCCGAGTTCAAGGCATATCATCAGCGCCGCGGCATCCGCGTGCGCAAACGCGCAACCGCTGACGGCCCGACGTCCTACAGTTTAAGCGCCGCATCGGACAAGGATGACGCCGGCGAGGCGGAGACGTAAACTCCGTGACAGACAAAGACGCTGCTGTCAAGGCGGA
>CADBLW010000092.1 GCA_902795625.1 uncultured Lachnospiraceae bacterium
GCGACGGAACTGAAGAAGAAAGCCGGGTTCGGCAAGGGCGGAGAGAAGAATTTTCCGGGGATCCTGACGGGACTTCAGATGCAGACGTACCTCGTGATCTCGGACTTCCGACGGCGCGAGAACAAGCGCGGCGAGGAGTACGGAATGGCGGTGTCCATCCCGCTTCCGCCGGAGGCAATCTGGGGCTACGAGGCGGTGACGGCGGCGTACTCGGAGGATCCGGCCGTGTCGCGGGAGCGGATCGTCACGCATGTTCGGAAACTGTACCCGGACGCCGCGGAGAAGGACATCGACCGTCTTGTCGGAAAATGAAAGCTGAGGCACCGGGTCGAAGCGCTGTCGGCGGATCGCGCAAAAGCGCGGCGGAATGCCCGTAAAGTCTTGTAAAACGGGCAATCTTGTGCGATAATGGAAAGACAATCAGAAGGTTGCGGCGCATGGTGCGAGCGCAACATGCTTCCGGTTCGTCCCTAACTTTGGCAAAGGAGGTGTCGCGGCTTGATCTATCTGGTGGAAGACGATGCGAACATCCGTGAATTGGTGATCTATACGCTGCGGCAGTCGGGGCTTGAGGCCGAAGGGTTTGAGAAGCCGTCCGAGTTTGACCGGGCGTGCACTGCGCAGCTGCCCAGGCTGGTTCTTTTGGACATCATGCTGCCGGAGGAGGACGGGCTTTCCATCCTGAAACGGCTGCGGGCCAATCCGGCCACGAAGAAGCTGCCGGTGATGATGCTGACAGCCAAGGGCAGTGAGTACGACAAGGTGATCGGTCTTGAGACGGGGGCGGATGACTATCTCCCGAAGCCCTTCGGAATGATGGAGATGCTTGCCCGTGTGAAGGCGCTGCTGCGGAGGGCTGAGGACACCGGCGATGAGACGGAGTACGTGCTGGATGAGCTGTATGTGTGCCCCGAGAAGCATCAGGTGAGCGTGGACGGCGAGCCGGTTACACTCACAAAGAAGGAGTTTGACATTTTACGGATGCTTCTGGAAAACAGAGGTATCGTGCTTTCCAGAGACCGTATGCTGAACACGATCTGGGGATATGATTTTGACGGGGAGAACCGCACGGTGGACGTGCACATCCGTACGCTGCGCAGCAAGCTCGGCAAGGCCGGAATGCACATTGAGACCGTGCGCGGCGTCGGGTATCGGATAACCTGAGGAGAAGAGAATGGGGCTTTTCGGAACGAACAGATTTCATGAACTGTATGAGCCGGTTGACGCGGAGACCGTGTCGCGGTACGGAAACCCGGCACGTCGGCTTCTGATGGAGTCGAGGCAGGTCGTTGACGAGAACAACAACGTGGTGTATTGGATCAAAAGTTCGATGTTCACCATCCGCCATAAGACGGATATCTACGACACGGAGCACAGCGGGCCGGTTGCGCATTACGAGCGGCAGTTGTTTTCCCTGGACAGCCGGTTTTTCATAAAGCCGGCGGAGGGCGTCTGGATGGAGTTTTACTCCGAGGGAAGGAACTTTGTCGTGAGTCCGCCAGGGTGGAGGATCAGTACGGAAGGAACCGTTCGGAACTGCGAGATATTCGATTCGGAGGGGAAAATTCTCGCGGTGATCGGGCGTGAGACATGGTCGCTCACAAACAAATTCAGCATTGATATCTATGCGCCGGAGCAGGAAGTCCGGATCGTGGCGGTTGCATCCGTTCTCCGTTCGGTTTATGCAATCCGCACCTCGGACGTCAGTGTGTGACGGTTGTTACATATAGCACGGGAGAAGGCAGGGGAAATGTATGAAAGTTAAAGTGTTGCAAAATGTATTCATCGTGGCGGTGGCGGTGTTTATCATCACCACTTTAGTCACGCTGTTCATCGAATACCGCTACGTCAGCTCGGAGCAGGAGAAGGAGTTCCGTGAGCAGGCGGAGTATCTGAGCGGACTCATTGAGACGTCGGGAACGGATGTGCTGAAGACGGCGCAATCCACGGCGGATATCCGGCTTCGTGTGACGGTGATCAAGCCCGACGGCAGCGTCGATTACGACAGCCAGGAGGTTGCGGCCTCCCTGGAAAATCACGCGGACCGCGAGGAGGTGAAGGATGCCTTCGCCAATGGCAGGGGCGAGAGCAAGCGCTACTCCGACACTTTGAAGAGGACCACATTTAACTATGCCGTGAAGCTGGCCGACGGTCGCGTGCTCCGTGTTTCGCAGGAGTGTTTTACGCCGGGGCAGTTGGCAGTCCGTCTCATCTACCCGATGACGGTCATGCTCGTGCTGGTGCTCATCTTCTCCGGAGTGATCGCAGCCCGGATCGGACGCAAGGTGACGGAGCCCATCGATGCCATCGATCCCGCCAACCCCGAGATGCGTGACGCGTATCCCGAGCTGAAGCCGCTCATCCAGCGCATCCAGGCGCAGAACCGTCAGCTCTTTGAGCAGATGAACGAGCTCAAGGAGGAGCACAAGAAGCAGGACACGATGCGCCGCGAGTTCACGGCCAACGTGTCGCATGAGCTGAAGACACCGTTCACGTCGATCTCCGGCTACGCCGAGATCCTCGGCGCGGGCATGGTGGAGCCAAAGGATGTGACCCGCTTTGCCAACAAGATCCACGACGAGGCACAGCGCCTGATCACTCTCGTGGGCGACATCCTCAAGCTCTCGCAGCTTGACGAGAAGGACGAGTCGATCCTCTCGAGCGAGCCTGTGGATCTCTACAAGGTTTCCCAGGAAATGATGTCTGTCCTGTCCGACGCGGCAGCGGCAAAGCATGTCAGCGTGTTCCTGTCGGGAACCCACGAGGTGGTGACGGGCTCGCCGCAGATCATCGGCGAGATGGTCTACAACCTGATCGACAATGCCATCAAATACAATAACGAGAACGGCCGCGTGCAGATCACGGTGGAGGAGGAAGGCAACGACGCCATCCTGATCGTGCACGATAACGGCATCGGCATTCCGCGCGCGGAGCTGCCGCGGGTGTTCGAGCGCTTCTACCGCGTGGACAAGAGCCACTCGAAGGAGATCGGCGGCACGGGCTTAGGCCTTTCCATCGTCAAGCACGGCGCGGCCTTCCACGGTGCTACCGTCCAGCTTGACAGCGAGCTCGGCATGGGCACGAAGATCACGCTCCGTTTCCCGAAGAATGCGGAGGGTGAGGCAGCGGCGGAACCCGGGGAGAAACCCGCGGAGGAAGCTGCGGAGAAGTAACCCTGCCACGGAGGAAACATGGCAACGATCTTTATAATTGACGACGACGTATCCATCAACGAAATGCTCCGTACGGCCCTGACCAAGCGGGGCTTTTCCGTTGTGCAGGCATTTTCCGGGACGGAGGCGCTGCTGGCATTTTCCAAAGCGCAGCCCGACCTGGTGCTCCTGGACCTGGGGCTGCCGGGGCTTAGCGGCGAGGACGTTCTGCCGAAGCTCGGCACCGTGCCGGTGATCGTCCTGAGCGCCCGCGCGTCCGCGGAGGACAAGGTATCGCTCCTTCTCGGCGGCGCGGTGGATTACGTCACGAAGCCCTTCGACCTTCACGAGCTGCTGGCGCGCATTACGGTGCAGCTGCGGGGGAAGGGAACCGTGGCCGAGACCGAGATCTACAGCTTCGGCGACATCGCCCTGCACGGTGACACCAGAAAGCTCGTGGCGGACGGCAGGAGTGCGCAGCTGACCCGCACGGAGGCGGCTATCTTACGGCTTCTCATGCAGCGCCCGGGGCAGGTGGTGGCGAAGCTCACGATCCTCGACTGCATCAGTCATGACACGCCTGACTGCACGGAGGATTCGCTCAAGATCCACATACATAATCTTCGCCGGAAAATCCAGTCCGTGACGGAGACCGAGGTCATCGAGGCCGTCTGGGGGATCGGGTATGTGCTGAAGAATGCGGCGGAAAAGAACCCGTCTGACGCGTCGGAAGCAAAGACTGCAAAATCTTAACCGGAAAATATCGGTTGCGTTAACCGTTTTCTTAACCATTTTCCGATATGCTCCTCTCAGAGCCGGGGATCACGGGCGGGAAAAGCCAGGACACCGGTCAGATCAAGAAGGAGCTCGGTTCCTTCTGCAAAGGGGGTTAATCTTTATGGAGTATGTACTGACTACCGAAGGGCTTAGGAAATCCTACCGGAATTTCAATGCCCTGAACGGTCTGTCGATGCATGTGCCGAAGGGGGCCATCTACGGTTTCGTAGGCAAAAACGGCGCAGGCAAGACGACATTGATCCGCCTGGCGTGCGGGCTTCAGTCGCCGACGGACGGTGAGCTGACGCTGTACGGGGCGAACCACAGAGACAGCGCGATCCACGAGGCGCGCAAGCGCATCGGCGCGGTTGTGGAGACACCGTCGATCTTTCCGTCGATGACGGCGGAGCAAAATCTGAAACACCAGTATCGGGTGCTCGGGCTGCCGAACTTTGACGGCATCAAGGAGCTTCTTACGCTTGTGGGCCTGGCGGACACCGGCAGCAAGAAGGCCGAGCAGTTCTCACTCGGTATGCGGCAGCGGCTCGGCATCGCCATCGCGCTGTGCGGCCATCCCGATTTCATGATCCTCGACGAGCCGATCAACGGTCTTGATCCGCAGGGTATCGTCGACGTCCGCGAACTGATCCTCAAGCTCAACCGCGAGCAGGGGATCACCATCCTGATCTCGAGCCACATTCTGGACGAGTTGTCCCGCATCGCCACCCACTACGGGTTCATCGACGGAGGGCGGATCGTTCGGGAAATGAGCGCTGACGAGCTGACAGGCGCCTGCCGCAAATGCGTGAGCGTGCGTGTGACGGACGTGGACGCGCTGGTGCGTGAGCTTGAGCGCCGCGGCACGGAATACACGGTCACCGGCACGGACAGCGTGGACATCTACGCGCAGCCGAACATCACGGAGCTGGCACTGGCTCTCTGGAAGGACAAGTGCGAAATCTTAACCTGCACGGAGCAGGACGAGAATCTGGAAGGCTTCTTCCTCTCGCTGGTGGGAGGTGAGAGCCATGCGTAATCTTCTGAGATCCGATTTTACGAGACTGTGGAAAACCAAGTCATTTTACATTGCGCTGATCACGGTGACAGCGATCGTCTACCTGTGCGTATTCTTTTCTTCCCCGGCGGAAGGGTTACCCAAGGGGCTTTCTCTCTGCAACACGCTGTGTTCCATGGCAGTGCTCATGGTCCCGCTCGTGGTCGGCGGAGCATACATGCTGTTTGTTTCCGCTGAGTATACCGGAGGCGCGATCCGCAACAAGCTGATCGTCGGACACCGGAGGGAGAACGTTTATTTTTCATGGAACCTTGTCGGGCTGGCGGACGGGCTGTTCCTGATGGCGGTGTCATACGGGTCCGTCGCGCTTTTCATCGCGCTGTTCGCGGATACGACAGGTCTGGTCGCGAAAAATGTCATTGTCGCTACGGTGATCGTCATCTGTATGCTGATCTCAAAGATCTGCATGAGCATCCTGATCTCCGTGATCATACCGGGCGCAAAGGGAATGCTGTTCAACTATGTGCTCACCTACGCGCTTTTGATGTTCTTCGTGATCATGTACGACTCCGCGCCGGACAACAAGATCGTAGACATTCTCGCCCGCTGCTTCCCCGAGGGGCAGATCACGGGTCTGAATGTCATGACCATGCCGGACAAGCCGTGGTTGACGATCGTGTGCGCACTCGCATTTTCCGTGCTGTGCGTGATCCTCGGAACGGATGTGTTTAAGAAGAAAGATTTGAGCTGAGGAAACGCTTTCCTCAGTACAGGGAGTTGTGATACTATCGAAGGGAGGCGCTGCGGCGGGCAGCGTCTCCTTTCGCGGAGGAAAATACCATGTGGTTTGCCGTATCGATTGCCCTCGCCGTGGTGTGCGCGGGGCTTTTGCTGAAAATTGCATTGATGAAGCGGGCGATGCGGCAGATCGCGGACGAATTCGGCGCGCGCATACGCGACGATTCCGACACCTCGGTCGGTTCGCCGGACCGCGATAAGGACCTGTGCCGGCTCGTGGATGTCCTCAACCGGGAGCTCCACACGATGCGCGCCGCGGAGCGCGCC
>CADBLW010000093.1 GCA_902795625.1 uncultured Lachnospiraceae bacterium
CCGTACTCGAAGCGCTTCGGATCTACCTTTGTCGCTAACTCAGCGCTGGTCAGGAAGTCGTTTGTAACACTCACCATATACTGTTTACCTGCTTTTTCCACCAGATAGTACGCCGCAGTATTTTCGATCTGGTCAACCATGTTGTGAATGCCCGGCTGAACGAAGAAATCGACGACGCGGGCGAGCGCGTTCATCTTCTTGTATCGGATCAGCGGGTAGATGGCGTCGGCGTCTTTGTACTTGGCGTAACAGGCAGCGTCCTTCTTGCTGCGGCACCGGCCCACCTTCTGATAATTGTCGAGGTTGATCGGCTCCTTAAACTCATTAAAACTGAGCTGCTCATCATCCGCCAGCAGATAGTCCGTGCTGACTCCGAGAAGCTGCGACATCGCCTTGAGGTTGTTGATGTCGGGCATTCCCTTGTCAGATTCCCATTTTGCGATCGCGGAACGCGACACACACAGTTTCTCCGCGAACTGCTCCTGCGACAATCCTGCCGCCTTTCTTGCTTCCTTAAGTTTGATACCGAATGTCATAATTAAATCCTCCTTGCGCTCACGGCGCGATGTTTTTTACGGCCTCATCATAAAGCCGCCCTTCCGTGACACGCAAGCGACGAACCGTGTCGGGACTGTTACGCTGCGTAACAAACCCTCACTTCCGCCATTTTCCGTTGTTAAATTCCGTTTCCGTTGCTCAATTCACCGCAACCTCGCGCACCATACACTCCCCGAACGGGTCGATATATGCCTCGATCCGGGAGAGCGTCAGTTCATCGTAATAGAGCTCCTTTTTTCCGGGAGTTCCCGATTCCTCCGACATGTCCTCCTCGACATAGACAAACTTCACTTCCTCGTCGCCCAGAAGATAGCTTCCGCAGATCGCATGCGCGAACGTGTAGTAGCCTGCGCGCGAAGTCGCCTCGGGTCCCTTGATCACAAGCGCCTCCGGCATCGCCAGAAATTTAAACGGCCTCTGCGCTACGGCATCCGGCTCATTTTCCGCAAGCCACTTTGTGACATAGTCGCTGGCATTCGCCATAAGCGCCTGACGCCTGCCCTGATAGTCCTCCGCCAGATCGTCCATGCATCCGCAGAGCGCGAGCGCACAAAACGCCGCAAGCAGCATAATAAAGCCTTTTCTCAGTTTCATTTCCGTATCCCCCGATACTCTAATTAATTTCCACAGTCAACTGACACTGTATGTTATGCATGATCAATGCGAGTGTCCTGACATTGTTTCTCCTCCTCCCGAAGCAGCAGCGCGACATTTTCAACATGCACGCTCCCCGGGAACTGGTCCACCGGCTGCACGCGCTCGACACGGTAGCCGCCGTCCGCGAGAATGCGAAGGTCGCGGGCGAGCGTTGCCGGGTCACAGGAGACGTAGACGATGCGCGCGGGCGCCATCGCCAGCATGGTCGAGAGCAGCTTCCCGTCACAGCCCTTGCGGGGCGGGTCGACGACGATCACGTCGGCACCGATCGCGGGGTTCTCCTTCGTAAGCCGCGGGAACACCTCCTCGGCCGCTCCCACGTACAATTCAGCGTTCTCAATTCCGTTGATCCGGGCATTTTCCTTAGCGTTCTCAATGGCCTCGGGAACGATCTCGACGCCGTACACCTTCTTCGCGGACCGCGCAAGGAAAAGGGAAATCGTGCCGATCCCGCAGTAGAGGTCCCACACGGTCTCCTCGCCGGTGAGGCCCGCGTACGCCAGCGCCGTGTCGTACAGAACCTTCGTCTGCACGGGGTTCACCTGGTAAAATGACATCGGCGAGATTTCAAAGCGCACTTCTCCGATCCGGTCCGTGACCGACGCCTTCCCGAACAGCGGGATCAGCCGGTCACCGAGAATGACGTTGGTCTTCTCGCGGTTGACATTGAGGCAGAGCCCGACAACGCCGTCAACCGTCTGCAGGCGCTCCCACAAAAGCTCGGGCTTCGGGATCTTCGTCCCATTTATGACAAGACACACGACGATCTCGCCGGTGGAAAAGCCCTTGCGCATCAGCACATGGCGAACAAGTCCCTGCCCGGTCTCCTCGTCGTAGGGCGCAGCCCCGCTCATCGTAAAATACTCCCTGACTGCCGCCAGGATCTCCTCATGGCCCGGCCAGAGCATTCCGCAGCACGAAGTCGGCACGATGCGGTGGCTGTGGCCCGCATAAAATCCAATGACAGCGTCTCGCTCCTTCGGAGACGAACCGCCCGCCTTCGAAGATGCCTTCCCCGCCGCTACAGCGCCTTCAGGAGAAGGCTTCCCTCCGTTCGCCGGTCCAACCGGGAACTGCCCCTTGTTCCGGTATGCGCGGGGCTCCTCCATGCCGATGATCGGCAGCACGGGCACATCCGCAAAGCCTCCGATCCGACGGATGCAGTCCTCCACCTTCTTCTGTTTCAATTCCAGCTGAGATTTATACGAGAGATAAGAGAGTTGACAGCCGCCGCAGGAGCCCGCCACGGGACACTCCGGCATAACACGGCCGGGCGCGGGTTCGAGGATCTCCTCCGCCTTCGCGATGGCGTATGTCTTCTTTGCCTTTATAATGCGTGCTCGCACAGTGTCGCCCGGAACCGCCTTAGACACAAAAAGAGTGAACCCGTCGACATGACCGATCCCCTCTCCTGTATCGCTGATATCTTCGATTGTAACCGGAACGATCTGGTTTTTCGTAAACACGCCGACATCCTTTCCGGCCGGGTTTCCCGACACCTTCTCAACCTGCTCCGAATGCACCTGTACCCGCAGCTGCAGACCGCCTCGCGGCCCTTACACTTCCGTGATCCGGATGTTCGATTCCAGCAGCTTCTGGAAACCGAACCACCCGTTCGTCGTGCCCTGGCTTCCGTCGCGCATCAACTCCCTGAGAGTCTCCATCTTCGCGTCAAGGTTGTCCGCCATGGAAAGCGCAAGCGCCTCACACAGCGCGGGCTTCTTCGGTGAACCGAACTCCAATTCCCCGTGATGCGCGAGAATGCAGTGCTTGAGCTCCGCCGCAAGGGTCTTCGGAAAATCAGGGATCGTCTCTATTTTCCGACCGATCATCTCCGTCCCCATGTAAATGTGGCCGAGGAGGTTGCCCTCGTCGGTGTAATCATTTTCCGGGAAGGAGGACAGCTCCTTGAGCTTGCCGATATCGTGGAACATGGCCGCCGTGACCAGAAGATCGCGGTTCAGGATCGGATAGTGCTGCGCGCACCAGTCGCAGATCTGCGTCACGCTCAGCGTGTGCTCGAGAAGACCGCCGATAAACGCGTGATGCACCATCTTGGCTGCGGAGTGCTTGCGGAACATGTCGAGAAACGCCTTGTTCTCGAAAAATTCACCGAGCAGCTTCCGCAGGTGCGGCTGCTTCACGGACTGCACGAATTTGCCGAGCTCCGCGAGCATCTCCTCCACATTCCGCTCCGTGCACGGCATGTAATCCGAAGGGTCGTACTCGCCCTCGCTCGCGCGGCGCACGCGCTTGACATTCAGCTGCAGCGCCCCCTGGAACGAAGTGACCTGCCCATCGATCTTGATGTAATCCATCGCCTCAAAATGCTCGATGCCGTTGTTGAGCTCCCAGATCTTCGCGTCGAACGTGCCGGTCTTGTCCTGCAGAGACAGGGCCATGTAGGACTTGTTCGCTTTGGTTTTCAGGTTTTGAACCTGCTTGCACAGGTACACCTCCTGGACCATTTCCCCCTCATACAATTCTTTCAAATATCTCATTCCTCTACTCCTTCCGGATCTTCAATTCGGCTTTCATTTCCTGGTCGCCGCGGCGATACACGATCGAAACCGACTCCTCGTCCTCGCTCTGGCGCAGAAGCATATTAAACTGGCTCACAAAATACAGGTCATTGTCCTCGAAGCTGACCAGGATATCCCCCTTGCGGAACCCGGCTTCGTCCGCGGCCGTGCCTTCAAAAACTTCCGTGAGCAAAATACCGTTCTTAATCCCGAGTTTCTTGCGGGTCGCACTGTCCATATCGGTCAGCATCGCGCCGAAGGACACCGCCTTGCTGTCATTCATCATGTCGTTCAGCAGGTTACCGATACTGTTGATGGAGATAGCCCGGATGCAGTTGCTCTTGCCGAAGGCCTCCGTGATAATGCCGACCACCTTGCCGTTCGCGTCCAGCGCCACGCCGAACGCGCCTTCATTGAGCGACATGTTGGTCTCCATCAGCTCCAGCGAATTGTCGCGGATATAGACCGTCTCCTTCTCCGAGGTGATAAAGCCGACGTCCACTGAGCGGCTGCGGCCGTTCACGTAGCCGATGGCCACGAGCGCCGAACCGATATCACACTGCGCCGAATCGCCGGTGGTCACTACGGAAATGCCGTCCTTGTCGTAATCGCTCATCTCCTTGTTGGACACCGCGATCACCGCGAGGTTGACCTCCTCGTTGCGCCGCACGACACGCGCGTCGGCAGTGATGCCGCGGTTGAAGGTCACGATCAGATCTTCATACGCCTTGTCCAGCGCGTCATTGCGTGTCAGGATCAGGTACTCCGCGCTGTTATCCCCGAAAATGATCCCCAAAAATGTCCTGCTCTCCGCGGTCTTGGCCCCGAACACGGGATCGGTCACATAGCTCACCGCCGCGACTTCCACGATGCAGGGGTTCAGCGTTCTCGCCGTTGCGCGGACACCCGCGTACAGCGACTCCAGCGCCAGGAACGCGGTCGGATCGAGGTCCGGCTCCACGGTCCCCGTGATGGTCGGAGTAGTCTTGTTCGGGTTCACGTCGACCGGAGTCTTGTTGTCCCCGCCGTTCATGATGTCCGAAGTCAGCTTGAAGGTGATGGACGCGATCGCGCCGAACAGCGCCGCGCCGAAGATGACCGTGAGGATGACCGTAAGAATTTTCCTGCGCCGCAGGCTTCTGTTCTGCGGGGTCTGCTCCTCGTTGATAACACCGTAGCTGTCGGCCGCGTCGTATCTGCCGTCAGACATATCGAAAAATGATTTTCTGTTTTTCTTGTCAGTCGATCTTTTGAATATACCCATTTCGATCTCCATGCTGCGTCCTGCGGACGCTTTGATTCATCGGAAAATGTTGCCTGCGCCGCGGTTACTCCACCGCTTTCGCCAGACTGAACACAAATTCCGTCCCCACGCCTTCCGTGCTGCTCACCTTGATGTTCTCGTTGTGAGCCGCAATGATCTGTTTCGTGATGGACAGACCCAGGCCGGTTCCACGCTTGTCCTTGCCTCGCGACAGGTCGGTCTTGTAGAACCGCTCCCAGACCTTGCTGATGCTTTCCTTCGGAATACCGATACCGGTGTCCCGCACGGAGACAAGCACCTTCTCCCTGCGCTCCATGACCGATACGTAGATGATCCCGTCCGGATGGCTGAACTTGATGGCGTTGTCGATCAGGTTGTGAACCACCTGCTGGATCTTGCCCTTGTCCGCGTAGACGATCAGCGTATTTTCCGGGAAGGAAAGGCGGATCTTCAGGTTCTTCTGCGAGCATTTTCCTTCAAATGTCATTGCCGACTGCTTGAGCATCTTCGTGATGTCAAAGTTCGTGAAGGAAAGATGCACGCCCTTATTTTCAAAGTTACTCAGATCGAGAAGGTCGTTTGTGAGGTTCGCAAGGCGGTCGGTCTCAAACAGAATGATGTTGAGATACTTGCCCTGGATCTCATACGGGATCGTCCCGTCCTTGATCGCCTCCGCGTATCCCTTGATGGATGTCAGCGGCGAGCGGAAGTCGTGACTGATGTTCGCGATGAAGTTTTTCTGGTACTCGACCAGGTTCGCGTGCTGATCCGCCAGCAGATGGATCGCGTTGGCGAGGTCTCTGTACTCATCGCGGGTGTCGATCTTGATCTCGTGATCAAAATCACCGTTGGTGTAATGCACGACCGCCTCCTGGAGGGTGCGCACATTTTTCGTGTGGTACATGGCAAATCCTGCCCACAGCGCAGTGCCCATCACGAGGAACGCCAGTGCAACGAGGTCGATCAGGAAGATAAGCCTCTTCGCGTCGGCAATGATCTTGTCCCAGGGCTTGCTCACGACAACGTAGCCCCAGATGTCCGTGCCCGAGAGCACGGAATCCACGGCAAGCCCGCGCTTGCCTGTGTAGAGATCCTTCACCTCGGTCTTGCGGTTCCAGTTCTGGTCAAGCACCGACCGCGGCACATAAGATCCGACCATCTCCGGCTCCGTCGACATCAGGATGCTTCCCTGCTGGCTGACGATCCAGATCTCACACTCGATCATCCTGCTCACGGACAGCAGCTGCTGCTGGAACATTTCACTTGTAAGACCGGCGCTTCGGCTCTCCTTCACGTACTCCACGGAGATTTGCCGGCTCTCGTCCTGCAGTCGCCTGCGGTGCTCGTTCTCATACTCCTTGCATGCCAGCCGGTATCCGATCAGATTGAGCGACAATCCGACCAGGACAAGCACCACCACCATGCACAGGAGATATTTCTGCCATATCTTGTTCTTCATGGAGGATTATACCTGATTTCTCACTTCAAATTTGTATCCGATGCCCCAGACGGTGGACAGTCTCCACTCGTCATTGTCCTTCAGTTTCTCGCGAAGACGCTTGATGTGAACGTCAACCGTACGCGTCTCACCCTGGTACTCATAGCCCCAGATGCGCTCGAGAAGCTGCTCTCTTGTGAACACCTGGTTCGGATGCGACGCGAGGTAGTACAAAAGTTCGAACTCCTTCGGCGGCATCTCCAGCTTGTGCCCGCAGTAGGTCACGTCGTAGTTTGTCTGGTTGATGATGAGGTCGGTGTACGTCACGAACTCGCCCTGCTGTTCCTCCGCCTGCCGCAAAACCGCTGCCGCCGGTGCCTCCGCCGGCTCGCTGCGGAAACGGCGCAGCACGGCCTTGACGCGCGCCACAAGCTCCTTCGTGTCGAAGGGCTTCATCATGTAATCGTCCGCACCGAGCTCAAGTCCGAGCACCTTGTCGAAAATCTCGCCCTTTGCCGAGAGCATGATGATCGGTGTGTCGGACGTCTTGCGGATCTGACGGCAAACCTCGTAGCCGTCAATGCCGGGCAGCATGAGATCGAGGAGCACCAGGTTCGGCTTGAACTCCTCAAACTGCTTCACGGCCTCCTCGCCGTCCCCGACGATGCGCGTGTCAAAACACTCCTTCGTCAGATACAGCGCGATCAGCTCCGCGATGTTCAGGTCGTCGTCCACGATCAATATCTTCTGTTTCTCTGCCATGTTGTTGTCCTTTCTCCTGCATGTACAGATCGTTCGGAAAATGCGTTATTTTCCGCTTCTCCTCCGAAACCGGCTCACATTGCCGGCTTCCCTTTCCTTATCACTTGAATTCCACCTCGGTCGAACCGTAGTCGGGCGAGACTGTCACGCCCTTGATATACTTTAATTTCTTGCAATGGTTGTGCACGGCTGTCCTTAACGCGCCCGTGCCGCGCCCGTGGATCACGGTCACCTTCGAGAGGTGCGCAAGATAGGCGTCATCCAGGTATTTGTCGAGCTCTGCCAAAGCCTCGTCCACGCGGAGGCCGACCAGGTTGATCTCCGGCCGGATCGTCAGGCTCTTCGCGCCCGTAGCAACCTTCACTCCGGAAGTGTCCTTCTTCGGCGTCTCCTCCTCGAGCTTCGCGAGATCCGCGATGTTGACCTTCGAGGTCATGATGCCCATCGTGACAAAGCAGTCGCCCTTCTCGTTCGGCAGCGAGTGGATCGTGCCCTTTAAATTCATGCTCAGCACCATCACCGTATCTCCGATGCGGAAATCCGACGCCTTGTGCTGCTTCGCCGGTCTCGCCGCCGGTTTCATCTGCGGCAGCTTTTCCTCGAGCTCGCCAAGCTTCTCCCTCGTGCGGCGGCGCTCATTTTCCAGATCCGCCGAGGACACGTGGGACTCAAGCTTGCGCACGCGCTTGATGGATTCGTCGGCGTATGTCTTCGCCTCCTCGAGCGTGTCGCGGGCCTCCTCGCGGGCTTTTCGGAGTATCTCCTCCTTCTTCGCCTCGATCTCGCCGGTCTTGCGCGTCCATTCCGCGCGCATCCGCTCTGCCTCCCTGCGGTCCTCACGGGCCGTCAGAAGCTCCGCCTCCATCGCCTGGCGCTTGCTCTCGAGATCGGTGATCACGTCCTCGAAATTCCTGTCGGACTCGCCGATCTGCGCCTCCGCCTCATCGATAATGGTGTCCGAAAGGCCCAGCTTCTTCGAGATGGCAAATGCGTTGCTCTTCCCGGGAATGCCCATCAGCAGCCGGTACGTCGGCCGCAGCGACTCCACATCGAACTCGCAGCAGGCGTTCATCACACCCGGTGTGCGCAGTGCGAAGAGCTTGAGCTCCGCGTAGTGCGTCGTCGCGATCGTGCGGATGTCGAACCGGTGCAGATGCATCAGGATCGCCGTGGCCAGCGCCGCGCCCTCCGTCGGGTCCGTGCCCGCGCCGAGCTCGTCGAACAAAACAAGCGTCTCCTCATCCGCCTCCTCGAGGATGTGCACCGTGTTGGTCATGTGTGAGGAAAATGTACTGAGCGACTGCTCAATGCTCTGCTCGTCGCCGATGTCGGAGTAGACCTCCTCAAACAGGCCCACGGTGGAG